>CAUVOA010000012.1:0-9455 GCA_963553545.1 uncultured Candidatus Saccharibacteria bacterium
ATTTCAATGATGGTCTGCATTTCTTTGGTTTCAAAATTGGTGTTAATGTTATTACCCAATGCATCGATAATCCCCATCATGACATTGAAATCTGCTTTGTTGGACGTTTTGGCTTTCTCGACGATGGCTTTGATAATTTTTTGCTGGTTGCGCTCACGGTCAAAGTTACCACCACTCAGTCCAATTCCTCCAGCGCTACCACGGGCACGGCTGAACGCTAGGGCTTGCTCACCGTTCATATGAACTGTTTCGCCGTTGCGGTATCGAATCTTTGTAGCCACGTCATACACCATCGATGAGCCGTCATAAGCCTCAACCTTCACGTCAATTCCACCAAGTGCATTAACCACCTCGGTAAGAACGCGCCAGTTTGCGTGCACTTTGTAGTGAATTTCCATACCCAATACTTCTTGCGCAGTTTTAGCGATCTCTGCTTGTCCAGCCTGTTCACTAGCAGCTTGATCCTTGCCGCTGTCTTTGGCGTCTTGTTTACCACAACCATAACTCTCGTTGAGCTTTCCAGCGGTAGTTTTCAGCCAAGACTGACAGGTGTGTTTGACGTAAAGGTCTCGCGGCAGAGACACAGTGTAGGCGTCCTTATTGTCTTGGTGGTAGGACAATACCATGATTGAGTCAGCCAAGTCAGCGCCTTCCCAGCCGTCAGGCGACGTACCAAAGATTAAGACATTCGTGCGGCCCTTGTCATCCTGTTTAAGCCGTGTTTTGGTGAATAATCCAAGGATATCTCCGCCAACAACTCGCGACAGATTGTTATATAGTCGCCACGCCTGAAAGCCCAAAAATATCAGTAGTGGAATTAATATTATCAGTATAATGCGCTTAATGAGTCGTCGCTTTTTGAACTGCTCAAACGATAGCGGTTTTTTGTTCTTTTTCTCACGCTTTTTGTTAAGCTTTTCGAGTTTCTTTTCTGCTTTGAGGCGCTTCTGCTCTTTTTTATCCGGTTCTGGTCTAACTGGTCGCTGCGGCTGATTATCAATGTTTCGCAGACTAGCTTGTATGTTATTATCCTCAGGAAATGGCCGCTGCAATTGCTGTGGCTGCTGAAAATGTTGCGGAGCAACTGGCGTACGGCGTGGCTGCATACCATCAATAGCAACCGGTCTGCCCACTCGCCTCGGAGCGTCAGCACCGGGTTTATTCCCGACTCGCTCTGGTCGTCGACCAGCAGGAATGAAACCATCAACTGATATATTCGGCTTTTTCATCAACTCTATCTATTATAGCAAACATAAGCATCGCAACAAAATAAATATGAAGCGCGTTTGGTAACCCTGAAAAGAACATCCACTGGAGGACAAACCCCAGGATAATTGGCCACGCCAGCGCTTTTTTGACGGACATTTTTCGACATAAAGCCAGCAGTAGCGCTGTCAATAATACAATACCTACAATCCCCAATTCTACTGCCACAGACAAGAATTCATTTTGGACGATTTCAAATTCGCCGCTCGTCTTGCCAGATTGTTGAAAAATAGCACGCCCTGCGCCGCCTGCGCCAACCCCAAAGAGAAATTGCGTTGGGCTCTTCGTCCAAACCCCCAAAGCAAGTTGCGACATACCAGTTCGTTCCTCTGTCGATTTCGCAACATAGCCATCAAACACTGCTTTCGGCGGCGAGTCTGGCGTTGCCTGTTGTGAGCTGGCTGCTGAGGTATTCTCTTGAGGCGGTTGTTGAGGCGCTAGGTTTGGTAAGTTGATTTTTCCAAGTGACAGGTGGTTGATCGATTTGGTGATTGATTGATAAAACCCATCAGCTACCCTGGGATTAAGCTGCGTAAAGATTCCGTGCCACATCATGCCAAAAGCAAAGCTCCCCGCTAGCACCATGACGACCACAGCCGAGGACCGTAGCCAGTTGGTCGATGTACGCCAATGTACCAGTACTACCTGCACTAGCACCGCCGCCGTCACTGCATACAGTGCGCCGCGGCTCAGTGTGAGATATAGCGCCACAAACATCAAACAGAGAGCAACTATGTCATATTTCGTGGCTTTGTTTTGTAGTAGTCGGTAGGAGACTAGTAAAATTGGCGCGATCAATAGACTCCCAAAAAACTGTGGTTCAATAGCAAAACCACTTGGCCGCACAAACCCAAATCCTCGCGCCACACAGCCACCACACAAGCCCCAGTCAAACCAGGCACCGTACGCCACCTGGATAATTGCCAGTAAACTCATCACCACCGCTGTGGTGATAGTAATTCTCGCTAGCGGGCTAATCATCTTCTTCAGTGACGGCAAGCTATATATCACCAGAAAATCGAGAAATAGCACGCTCCAGAGGCCGCTTACGAGAATTGACCGTAGCGGATTAACCGACCAGATGATACTGAGGAGATTCCAGCCCACAAACATAGCTAGTAACCAGACGGCCTTTTGCTGCCAGAGAAATTGTCGACGATTCCAGATTTGCGGCAATCCCACTAGTGCCAAAGCTACTGCGTAAATGACAGCGATTGATAGTTCCAAATTCGTACCACTTTGCCGACCAAAAGAGATGGTGGGAATATACGAAAACCACACCGCCACAGGCGCCAATAACACCAACTTCTCCGTGAAACTAGCTTTTATCAGCCATGACGGCAGATGTTGTCGCACGTTAGTTACTAGTCGCATCATCAACTATCCGCTGTAGCTCCTGCTTAAACCTCGCATCCGAAAAATCCTTCGCCGATGCTGAGACCTGCTGTTTATGAAACGTCATATTTTCAAATCGTTGCATTGCCGCCACCAAACTTTCGACCGTCTGCTCGTCAAAGAACGTGCCATTTTTCCCTTCGTGAATATAGTCCAACGCCCCGCCTTGTTTCAAAGCGATCACCGGCACACCAGCGCTCAGCGCTTCAATTGGCGCGATACCAAATGGCTCAATGCTTGGGAAAATAAATCCTTTTGCCTGGGACACCAAGGCGTTCAACTCCTCAGGACTATCAATGCGCGGGATAAATCTAATGAGCGAACTGTCTCCCGCCAGCTGCTGCAAAATACCATGTTCTGCGCCATCACCCACCAACACCAGCCGCTTGCCTGACAACAAACACGCTTTGATAGCAATATCCAGACGCTTCCAGTTAACCTGCCGAGAGGTGGTGATGAAAAATTCTTCTTTGGAATTAGCAGTCGAGCCAACAGTAAATTTATCGACTTCCACCGGTGGAAACAACACCCGAGCGGACCGATTATAGTACTTTTTAGTTTCGGAAGCTGAATACGACGAGTTAGCGACCAGCACTGTTGGTCGCTGGGCAAATTTCCAGTCAATCTTGCGCAGCGGCCCAACCAATAGCTTAAAAAAGAACCGTACGATGAAGTTCAGTTTACCAAAGCCAGGGTTTTTGACATAGTCATCATACATCCCCCAAAAATACTGCGTCGGCGGACCCTGTAAATAGCAAATTCCTGTCTGATGTGGATAAAGTTTGATACCTTTACTTTCCGCTGTACACACGGTGATGATAGTGTCATAGTGACACAACCGACGGTGTAACCGATTGAAATAGAGCGCCCTGGGTACTGCCAAAATTTTCCTGAGGCGAGCAGGAAAGATATTCACCCAACCAACATACACCTGACAATCATCAAACCAATTTATCTGCTTGCGAGAATATTGCGAGGTAAAAATGGGTGCATCAGGGAATAGTTCATGGATGGATTTGACTACTTTTTCCGCTCCGCCATAGGTTGTCAGCCAGTCACAAACGATGGCAACGCGCGGCGCCTCCGAACTCTCAGAAGCCATCACCGAGCTCCCCGCTGAAACAGTACCATCCCAAACGTCTTTACTAAAATACGAATATCCAACCACAACGACCAATTCTGTACATAGTAGACATCAAGCTGACGTCGCTCCTCAAAGCTAATATCACGCCTCCCAGACACCTGTGCTAGACCAGTCAAGCCGGATTTTACTGCCAAGATAGTGTCTTTGCGTTTGTACTGATTGATTTCCTGGGGAATCAACGCTCGTGGACCAACCAGTGAGATATCACCTTTGACGACATTCAGTAGTTGTGGCAATTCGTCCAGCGAGGTTGCTCGAAGGAACCGCCCCAACCGAGTGATGCGCGGATCGTTGTCTAGTTGATCGCCGTTGTCACGGTATTGCTTGATCAACTCCGGACGACCCATCATCGTAAAGGCTTCTTCAGGGGTGGTGCCGTTGTATTTTGATTTTTGGGAGCGGAACTTATAAATCCTAAATTCACGGTTAAATCGTGTCAGCCTGGTCTGACGGAAGAACACGGCTTCACGCGGCGCACTCAGTTTCATGATAATCGCCACCAACAGCATGATTGGTGAAAGTAGCAGTAGCGCCACACTACCGACCACGATATCCATCAAGCGCTTCCACACCCGACCAACCCCAAACAACTGGGTTGCCTGAATTTCTATGATTGGTAGTCCAGCGATAATCTCCACGCTATTCATCCTGGATACCATTCGGTCTTGCTGCGGCACGAACATATAGGTCAGATGGTTTGACAACGCGTAGTGATAGACTTCTTGAGACCGCGTGATATCAGTCTGCATGATGATGGCGGGGCGAACTGCTTCGACGGCAGTTTTAAAGTTTTTGAAGGTTTCTACTCCCTTACCGCCATAGCCCGCCACAACGCCGACGACATCATAGCCATAATTGATATGTTTACCAAAATACTCTGCCAGCTCAACAGTTTTTTCGTTATCACCAACGATCAACACTTTTTGCCGACCAAAGCCACGTAGAATTAACACGCTATTGATCAATTTCACAATCTCACGACCCAAAATCATCAAGATAAAGTTGATGACCACAAAGTACACCGCAATGATTCGCACTGGAAACACATCTTCACCAGTGAAAAACTCATAGGAAATCAGCGCCATCACACTAATCACCGAAGTCAACAGCACGCGCATATATTCTTTGGGGCGGGACAAAAATATTTCTCGGTTGTACAGCCCAGACAATGCGTTGACTATCAGCCATAGCGGCAACAAGGCCACAATCAGTACGACAAAGTTACGAATTTGCGGCACAAAATAATACACACGGGTGTCCAGATGGGTTCGGTAATAATAAGCTAGCGCAAATGACAGCACCACCATCGCAACATCAGCCAACAAGAGTAACGCTTTTGAGGTAAACAGGAAATCGCGTTTCATAGTGCTATTTTACCCCTTAATCACTGAAATCCCAAGGCTTTCTTGATGCGATTCACTTGCTTCAATGGAAGACCGTGATATAACAGTGACTTGATGTAAGTATTTGAGACGGTTTTAGTCTTTTGAATACGGCGGCGCTTAGCCAGTGATTTTGGCCACAGGCCTATGCTTTGTATAAACCCTTTGACTGCAAATTTAAAGCCACCTTTTGGTATTTGGTACACCATGAACATGAAATATATGAGCGTAAATTTGAACCACATCGGTATAATCATAGGAAATGGTACATTTTTCCAAAATACCTGCGGCAAGTTTTTAAACACTTGATTGATAGTAAAACCAGGAATTTTGGAGCTTGTTGCTGAGTGTTTATGGAAAACTATAGCAGTTTTTTCATACCACACTTTCCAGCCGACTAGTTGCATACGCCATGAAATATCAACGTCTTCATTGTACGCGAAAAAATCCTCGTCAAAAAAGCCAATTTGCTGAAAAACTTTGGTGCGATACAGCGTTGCGCCACCTGTTGCCCCAAAGAGTAAGCCACTGTCAGGGGCTTGATCTTTTGGCAAATGCTCCGCCCGTAGCGCTGGGATACCCCAGGTAGAATATTCGTCACCCGCGTCGTCGATGAATTTACCAGTAGTGTCCAACATCAAACTAGTGACTGCACCAACCTCTGGCTTCTGCTCTAAAGCAGTCGCCAGGTTTTTGAGCCAATCTGGCTCTGGAGCCGCATCATTGTTCAACAAAGCCACCGCATCAAATCCCTGTTCAATAGCCCAACGAATTCCAATATTAACCCCGCCAGTAAAGCCAGTATTGTTTGGCTCTTGGTGAAAATGGAGATTTTTCATCTTGATTTTCGATAATTCTTTAACCGAGTCATCACCCGACCCATTGTCTATCAAATATATCTCAAAGTCTGTATGCGTCTGCTTTTTCATAGCAGCCAAACATTTCTTCGTGTCCTGCCAGCCTTTATAATTCAAAATAACCACTGCGGCTCTCATATCATCTCCTGTTTTAGCCTGATACAATCCATTATACATGGTATAGTATATATATGACCAGAATGCTAGTTACGGGAGGTGCGGGATTCATTGGCTCGAATTTTGTACATTATACCGTCAAACATAAGCCAGAATACGACATCACTGTTATCGACAAGCTCACCTATGCGGGTAATACCGCCAATTTACAGCCAGTAGCTGACCAGATCAATTTCGTGGAAGGCGACATTTGCGATGCCGAATTGATGGATAAATTGGTGGCTGAAAATGACATTGTAGTGCATTTCGCCGCCGAAAGTCACAACGACAATTCCCTGCGCAATCCCTGGCCGTTTGTCGAAACCAACGTCATCGGCACCTACACCATTCTTGAGGCTATCCGCAAACACGGCAAGCGCCTCCATCACATCTCGACCGACGAAGTGTTTGGCGACTTGGAACTCGACGACCCAAACCGCTTCACCGAAGACACGCCGTACAATCCATCAAGCCCCTATTCCAGTACTAAAGCTTCCAGCGACATGCTGGTGCGCGCTTGGATTCGCAGCTTCGGCATCAAAGCGACGATTTCCAATTGTTCGAATAATTACGGCCCATATCAACACATCGAGAAATTCATTCCGCGCCAAATCACCAATATTTTGAGCGACATCAAGCCCAAATTGTACGGCACTGGCGAACAGGTCCGCGACTGGATCCACGTCGATGATCACAACTCAGCAGTTCATCTCATCCTGGAAAAGGGCGAGCTAGGCGAAACATACATCATCGGCGCTGATAACGACCACGTTAATAACAAGATGGTGATTGAACTGATTTGCGAGTTGATGGGTAAAGGTAAAGATTGGTACGAGCATGTCAATGACCGCCCAGGCCACGACATGCGCTACGCTATGAACTCCAGCAAACTGCGCCGTGAACTCGGTTGGCAGCCTGAGTACACCGACAACCAAACAGGTATGCGCGATGGCCTGTTGCAAACCATCGAATGGTACCGCGAACACGAAGATTGGTGGAAAACCCAAAAAGAAGCGGTTGAGGCAGCCTACGCAAAACAGGGGCAATAATCATGACTGATACGCCGTCAAAAACGAAAGTCAGCAGCAAAATCGTCTACCAAAATCCTTGGATCACCATTCACGAAGACCAGACTGTTAGTCCAGATGGGACCACCGGGATCTATGGCTACATGGAGTCACGAGACTCATGCATGATTGTAGTAGTAGACGATCAAGAGCGCCTGTATTTAGTGCGTGGTTTTCGCTATCCCTCACAGAGCTTTGGCTGGGAGCTGCCCGGCGGTGGGGGTGACAATGAAGATCTACTAGAAGCGTCAAAGCGCGAACTCGAGGAAGAAACCGGCATCATCGCTCGATCTTGGCAAAAACTAGGCGAAGCATACGTCTGCAATGGCCTATTGACAGAGAAAATGGCCGTTTGCCTAGCCCGAGAGCTAAGTTTCACTGGTCAGCGCGAACAAAGCGATGAAGTGTTTAGCGATATGCGGTTTTTCACGCTTGATGAGATAGACGATTTGATTCGAAACGGCGAAATTAATGATTGCCAAACCCTAGCGGGACTACACTATTATCAACTATGGCGAAAGGATACTATATGAGCTTCGATCCAAGCGGCTACAACGAACTAACCGTCACCGAATCCCCCATCCCTGGGCTGTTTGTGGTAAAACTGCCCGTCCACGACGACAACCGCGGCTGGTTCAAAGAAAATTACCAAAAAGAAAAGATGGAAGCACTGGGGCTGCCGTCATTTACCATCGTACAAAATAACATCAGCTTCAACAACAAAGCTGGCGCTACCCGCGGTCTGCACGCCGAGCCGTGGAATAAATTTATCTCCACCGCTAATGGCCGAGTATTCGGCGCGTGGTGTGATTTGCGTCAGGGTGACAGCTTCGGCACGGTTTTCACGCACGAAATCAATCCTGGCACGGCAATCTTTGTACCCAAAGGCGTTGCTAATGGCTATCAGGCACTTGACGATAATATCGCCTACACCTATCTAGTTGACGCACACTGGTCACCAGACGCCACATACACTTTTGTTAATCTGTTTGACCCAGCACTCAACATCGACTGGCCAATTAGCCAGGATCAAGCGATTATTTCCGAAAAGGACGTCGCTCACCCGCTCCTTACAAACGTAATCCCGATGGAGGTTTAATGGACGACAAGACCGTAGTTATTACTGGTGCTAATGGTCAACTAGGGCGTGCACTCTGCATCGTTTTCCCAAAAGCCATAGCCCTAACTCGTCAAGATTTAGATATTACCGACGAGGCTGCTGTCAAATCATTTGATTGGCAACCCAATTCGGTTATTATCAATGCCGCGGCCTGGACTGATGTTGACGCTGCTGAAAATCCTGATAACTTTCAGCAAGTCAACCTGGTTAATCACCGCGCTGTACGATATCTAGCAGAAGCTGCAACAACCCACGGGTTGACATTAGTGCATATCTCCTCGGAATATGTTTTTGATGGATCTCGGCCAATCCACAACGAAGATGAACCTTTTTCACCGCTCAACGTTTATGGCAAGACTAAAGCTGATGGCGACTTAGTGGCCGCTACCACGACCAAACATTACATCATTCGCACATCCTGGGTAATCGGTGACGGCAGGAATTTTGTCAGTATCATGCAAGATTTAGCGGCACGCGACATTAAGCCTTCGGTTGTTAACGACCAGATTGGTCGCCTAACCTTCACCGATACTTTGGCTCATGGTATTAAACATTTATTAGAAACGAACGCACCGTACGGCACATATAATCTAACTAATGAAGGTCAACCAACTAGCTGGGCAGACATCGCCAAAATTGTCTTTGAAAAATCAGATAAATCACCTTCAAATATACAGCCAGTTACTACCGCTGAATATTTCTCTAGTAAACCAAACACTGCCCAGCGACCACGACAAAGTACCTTGAATTTAGCGAAAATTGAAAGAACCGGATTCATACCAGAAAACTGGCACGATAAGCTAAACAACCTATTTGGTTAAGTTAGTTGTATTTTTAAGCTTGTCGTTAATTTCTTTATTACTTATACTGTCCTTACCCCAGTAAGCGTTGTCCGCCAATTCACCGACCTTGGCTGGATTCCGAGTTCCCATTTGATTTGACAACCAGTTATTTCCAAGCCCAAATGATCGCTCTTCACGTTCCATCGATTTTTGTAGCGCTTCCTCATCCAGATCCGTCCTACTCTCAACAAATACCAGCTTAAAGTTGTCTGGCATCAGATAATCA
>CAUVOA010000013.1:0-9084 GCA_963553545.1 uncultured Candidatus Saccharibacteria bacterium
TTGATACAGAACTTGACAACGGATACAGCTTGTTGAGCCTGCGCAAAGCAGCGAAGGATCGAGGTTGGGATGAAGTTGCTGAGAAGCTAGAGAGTGGTGAAATCATCACGATTACCCCATATGACGCAAACCGCGGTGGTTTGTTGGTTGAATACGAAGGGGTTCGCGGTTTCTTGCCGGTATCTCAATTGTCAGCTGAGCACTACCCACGAGTTGGTTCGAGTGATAAGGATGAGATTTTGCAACGCTTGAACGCATTGGTTAATGTTGAAATGAAAGTTCGCGTATTGGACGCTGACCGAAAGGCTAACAAGTTGATCTTCTCTGAAAAAGAAGCTATCAAAGAAGGATTGGCAGAGCGATTTAAGCAATTGTCAATCGGCGACACGGTTCGCGGCGTCGTTACGGGTGTTGTTGACTTTGGTGTGTTCGTGAATGTTGAAGGCATCGAAGGCCTGGTACATATCTCAGAAATCAGCTGGGAGCGTGTCAGTAGCCCAAGCGACTACGTGAAAGTTGGCGAGACGATCGAAGCAAAGATCATCGCTATCGACAAGGATCGCTTGAGTCTCAGTATGAAGCAGCTAACCCCAGACCCTTGGTTGAAGGAAGTTGAGCAATTCAAGTCAGGTGACCAAGTTGAAGGAACGGTTACTCGCATCACTCCGTTTGGTGCTTTCGTACAGCTAAGTCCAGCAGTTGAGGCATTGGTTCACGTGTCCGAACTAGGTGGTGACGGCACTGATCCAGAGAAGGTGTTCACTTTGAATGAGCGCAAGAGTTTTACGGTGCTCGATATTGATAAAGAGAGTCGTAAGATCTCTTTGACACTTGGTGAAGCAAAGAAAAAATAATTAGAACAAAATCCCTGAGGCGTGGTGACGTATCAGAGGTGAGAGGAGCTTATTATGGCAGAAAAAATCGTCAAAATTGCAGATTCAGTAACTGTCGGTGAGCTTGCAGAGACCCTTGGTTTATCCGTGACCACGCTGATTGGTGAGTTGTTCAAAAACGGTATCGCCGCAACAATCAACCAACGCCTTGATTTTGATACCGCTCAGATCGTAGTGGAAGAACTTGGCTTGGATGTGCAGCTGGAGCGCAAGCAGGCGGCTGCTACAGATACACCATTGCGTCATGTGCATCAGTTGACAGACAAAGCTGTAGCGCGCCCACCTATCGTAGCGGTTATGGGACACGTTGACCACGGTAAAACGAGCTTGCTTGACGCCATCTTGGATAAAAAGACTGCTGAGGGTGAAGCTGGCGGTATCACGCAGCACATTAGCGCCTATCAAGCAGAGCGTAACGGCAGAGTAATCACGCTGCTTGATACACCTGGTCACGAAGCGTTTGCTGCATTGCGGCAGCACGGAGCGGTTTTGACTGATGTGGTGATCATCGTGGTGGCGGCTGACGATGGTGTTAAGCCTCAGACGGTAGAGGCTATCCGATTTGCACGTTCCGCTAATGCCAAGATTGTGGTGGCGATTAACAAGATTGATAAAGACACCGCTAACCCACAATTGGTAAAGACGCAATTGGCCTCTGAGCACGGGCTTAACCCTGAAGAATGGGGTGGCGATACGGTCATGGTTGAAGTGAGCGCCAAGACAGGTCAAAACCTTGATAAATTGTTGGACATGGTCTTGTTGGTGGCTGATATGGAAGATCTGCGTGCGGACGTTGATACGCCAGCGGAAGGGCTGGTGATTGAAGCGCACATGGAGACTGGTCGTGGTGCCGTGGTTGGTTTGTTGGTGGAGCATGGACAGCTGAAGCCATCGCACTATTTGGTTGCAGGGACGGCTTATGGTCGCGTGCGTACTATGTTGGACTTTCGTGGCAAGGCCATGAAGCTAGCGGGTCCTTCAACACCAGTGAATGTGACAGGATTTAAGGAATTACCACAGTTTGGGGATAGTTTTGTCATCGCGAAAAATGAAAAGGAAGCACGACAAATGGCCGCTAAAGCCAAATTAGAACAGGAACGTCGTGCAGCAACTACCAATGTGACAGGCGCTGACATCCTGAAGATGATGAATCAGAAGCATGATGCACAAGAATTTAACGTCATCATCAAGGCTGATGTGCAGGGCTCTCTCACCTCAGTTATTGATAGTTTGAAATTGATCGAGACCAACGGCGAAGTCGAGTTGCGGGTAATCGGTCATGGTGTCGGTAATATCTCCGAAAATGACATTCATCTGGCAACTGGCGAAAATACTGTCATTTACGGTTTCAACGTTGACCTGCCGCCTGCTGTTAAGCGGTTGGCTTCTCGCGAGAAAGTGGAAGTACGCTTATATCGAGTGATTTATGAGCTGCTGGATAACGCGAAGCTATCCATGGAAAACCTGTTGGCTCCAGAAGTAGTAGAGACGGAGATTGGTGCGCTTAAGGTGAAGGGTGTGTTCCGTACGATGCGTGAGGAGGTGATCGCTGGTGGTGAAATGATGCGTGGAAAGGTCTCAAAGGGCCTCCTGGCTCGTTTGAAACGTAAAGGTGAACAGATAGCCGAAGTTGAGGTTTCAAGCGTACAGCGCCAGCAGCAAGAGGCTAAAGAGGTATTTGAAGGTGAAATGTGTGGCTTGAGCCTGAAAACTACCAAGAAAATTACAGTAGAAGAAGGCGATGAACTCGAGTTCTTTACGCGTGAGCTGGTGAAGAAGACGCTCTAGGTAGAATACTTAAGCAAGGTTATTGACTTTTTTAACAATTTGTGCTAGTATTTCTTTAGAGAAAAACTCCAACTAATCTTGGCGCATCCAAGTGAAAGGAACCACCACGAATGAATAAAGAAACGCCTGCACCACGTCCGACTACTGGGGACTATTTAGCAGCTAATCAAGGTCAGCTTAACTCTTCTACTAAGGAATATTACAGCTGGAGGCAAGAGTTAATAGATCGAAATACTGCAGCTGCTCCTGAAACTTCTACTGATGATAGTTCCGCTGAACCTAGTCCAGAAGCTGCTTCGACCGACACTGAGCTTGGTAAATACTACAAAGAAGTCGTGGACCAAAATGAAGCTTGGCAAACAAGCAGCACGGATATTGCTTCTGCACGGGAATTATTCAACTATTATGATAATGTAGATAAATATTTGCAAAAAGCTGGAGAGAAGACTGCCTCAGTAGACGAAAATCCTGAAGGTCTGAGCCTGTACGAGCAAGCACAACGTGATAAATATCTTGGCGATCAGTATGACGAGGGTGAAGCTTCTCTAACGAAGCCCTCGGTGAAGGACGAAAATCCTGAAGGTCTGAGCCTGTACGAGCAAGCACAACGTGATAAGTACTTGGGTGATCAGTACGACAAGGGCGAAACTGCTCAGTTAGCCGAAAAGAGCAAGGCACAGCAGGAGCTGGACGCGGCAAGGCTGGCGTTTGCTAAAGCACGTGTTGATGTAGAATCACATTTCTTTAAAGAATGGTTTGGCGGAAAGAAACGTAAAGAAGCACTTCAGGAAGCAGCAGACAAGCTAAAGGCTTGTGAGCTGGCTGTCGCTAAGGAAGAAATGGCGTCGCAGATTGAGCAGCTGAATCAACTCTCAGGTGAGGAGTTGGCAAAACAGCAGGAATTGTTGGCGCAGATGATGGCGGCTCGCGCCTTCCAAGGTATGCAAGAAACTGCTCAGAAGACGACAGAAGTATATGATGAAATGCTTGATCAGCGCTTTATGCTTAATGAGGGCGAAGAGTCTAAGTTCAAGAAAGTTGCTGGCAAAGTGAATAAGTTTGCAGCGTGGTTCAAAAAGGGTATCACGAAGGCTGGTGATAAGGCCACGAGTGGTAGTAGCTCATCTCAACTGTTGAAGCTTGGTGCTGGTGGTGCAGCAGCCGGTGCAGTAACCGCTGCCGTTGCAACCTGGCCAATCACTACGGCGGTTGGTTTGGGCGCAGGCTTAGTAACGGCTGGAGTAGTCAAACAATCTGTACTAGAGTCACATCGCGGTGAAGAGCGCGTAACTGATAACTCACAGGATGCCTGGCAGGACGTGTTTAAGCAGGGTGCTAAAGATGCCAAAGATGCTGGTGAAATGATGGAATCTATGGTCGATACCTATGTCGATAGTAGTCAGAAATCAAGTGAAGAGCGTCAGGAGCGACTTCGCAGGAAGGTCCGTTCTGCGATGAGCAAAGTGGCTATCGGTTACGCTGCAGGTAGTATTACTACAGGAATACTGAGGTCAACAGTATTTGGTGCTGAGAGCCATGCTTCTGGAGCAGGACATGATAATGTAAATCATGCTTCAGGTAGTGAAAGTACTACTGGCGCAGAGCATACAGGCAGTACTCCTAGTGTAGAAACTCCCGACGGTGGCTCTACTACGCAACCAGAAGTTATTTCGCCAGTTGGTAGCTACGAATATCCATGGGACTGGGCGGTCGAGCAGTTTGGTCCTGAGAATGCAACAAGTAAGTTACATGAGTTGGCAGAAATGGCTCAAGCAAATGGCCATGCAATTGAGTGGACTGCCAACTTGAATGGTACGGAGTCACTCGCAGTGGACGGAATTTCTCAAACTGACAAGGTTGTGGCAGTATTGAGCCAGTTTAGATAGAATAGTTACGTAAACCGTAAGACATAATAACACAAAAAGGAGATATAAATGTTTGAAATTACTGATGAATTCTTGGCACAAGCTGGTTTTGGGATGTTGCCACCAGAAGCAAAAGAACAGATGCGGCAGAATGTGACCAATAGTGTGCAAGCAAAGATTACTGATCAATTGTTGGCAGCTGTGGGTGAGCAAAAATTGGAAGAATTTGAGTCATTGCTGGACAGTGAAGATGTACCAATGCTGCTCAACTGGTGCCAGGGTAATGGCATTAACTTAACGGAAATCGTGCAGAACTCAATGAACCAGACGATGGTTGAGTTGCAGACACTGCACAACGATGCACTGAACATGGTGCATGAGTAACGGTAATTACTAGGTTATAATGGCAATCTTTCGGGATTGCTGTTATAATTTAATGGAGAGTATAGACGAAAGAAAAGGAGGACTATGTTCCAACTGAATGACGAATTTCTCAAAGAGCTCGGGCTGGATCAATTGCCGGAGGAGCAGCGCAAGCCGTTTTTGCAGCACATCTACAGTGAGCTGGAGCTTCGCGTTGGTGAGCGGTTGAGCCAGGGTATGAGCGATGCGCAACTGGAAGAATTTTCTGGTATCATTGATAAGCGTCCGGGAGCGGTAGATGATTTTTTGGCGCGTCATGTTCCTGATTTGATGCAAGATCCAATGTTCCAGCGTTTGGTGCAGGTTTCTGGAGTGCCAATGGATGATCCGCGCTTGCGAGACGAATTTGCGGCAACAAAGTGGCTGGAAGTGAACCGACCAGATTATCGAGATGTCGTTGCTGCTGTTTTGGATGAGTTGAAGCGGGAGATTGTAGCGAATCGTGACGTGATTTTGGCGGCTGATTCTGCTGCTTCGCAAGCAGCAGCCTAGCTATATGGGTTATTGATGTTTATGACCGCGGAGAAACGCTTCTGCGGTCATTTTTTTGCCGCTTGGTGCAATGAGTTCGTCAATGATGAGGAATTGTCCATCGTGGTAGCACTGATCCAGAGCGGTTTTGGGTGTGACGTCAGGATGGGCTTTGGTGATGATGAGACGGAGACCGTCAAACATCATAGTAGAGCGAGGAAAACCGAGATAGGCTCTGACTCGTGCTGCTGCTTGCTTGGCGCTGAGTGATTGTGGATCGAGGGGCGCATCTTGCTTTGACAGTAACTTACAGTAGGTAGCGATGGAATCTTGTTGTGGTTTGAGGTGTATGTCGCCGGATATGATGCGAGGTAATAACTCTACCAGGCGTTGTGAACCCAGATTGAATAATCTGCAATATAGTTCATCACGAGATTCGTCGCCGGAGAGCAAGATGGATTCTTGGTGGTAAATTGGTCCTGCGTCCATCTGGGCGTCTAATTTTATCAAAGATATGCCAGTGTGGGAGTCCAAGTTAGTCATGGCGGCTTCAATGGGAGATGGGCCGCGGTATTGTGGGAGGAGTGATGGGTGAAGATTGATGATGCCGGGGTTGAATAAATCGATGATTGACTGGGGTATTATTTTGCCATAGCTGACCAAAACGCCTACGGGCGATTTGAGTGTTTGAATGGCTGGTGAGATGTCTTTCAGATTGTTTGGCTGCCAGACGGGAATATTGTGCTGGTGAGCGTATGTTTTGACAGCAGGCTCTGACAGTTTACCGCCCCGACCCTTGGGCGCGTCAGGTTTGGTGATGACGGCAGCAATGTGAAATTGTGCTTCATGCAGCGCTTTGAGGGTGATGAGGCTGTGCTCTTCGGTGCCAAAAAATACTATCTCAGACATGGTTATCCCCAAAGATCAGTGTTATCTTTGATACTCGTGTCATAATTGAGCGGTTGTAATTCACCAGAATCATCGAGGGTGTAAAATGCATCGTGCGTATCGCGGATGTGATCGATGAATACGATGCCGTTAGTGTGGTCAATTTCATGCTGTAGGACACGTGCTAAGAAGCCCTCGGCTTTGAAGCGGATCTCGTTGCCTTCCAGGTCTAAGGCTTTAACGCGAACCTTGGTGTAGCGTGGTACTTTGCCGTAGATATGTTTTACGCTCAAGCAGCCCTCAAAATCAGCCACTAAGTCGCCTTCGTATTTGACAATTTCTGGGTTGATCAAGGTCATGAAGTCACGAGTTTTCTTGTTATCAAAGTCAGCTCGGACAATGACGACTCGTTCCAAACGATCTACTTGCACTGCTGCGAGAGCGGCGCTGATTTCATGTGGTCGTGAGTCCTCCCAATCTAACGCGGCGTTAGTCATGTCGTCAGACAGCTGTTGTACATCATCAGTGATGACATGGATACGATGAGATTTTTGACGCAAGTGGGGATTTGGTATGGCAATAATGTCGTCTCTAGTCATACATCAAGTATATCAGAGGAGGGAAATCGGGTCGAGTTCGAATTGCCAATGTTGTGGTGGCAAGTGAGCTAATATGGCGACTAAATCATCACGTTGGGGGCTTTTGAGTAACAGTTGCCAACGGTAGGTGTCGCGCACTCGTTCATAAAACGCAGGTGTCGGTCCTAAAATTTGTACTGTTTTTGGTGCGATTGATTTGAGCGTTGAGGCAAGTTTTTGAGCATTGCGAATGGCAGCGGCTTCGGTTTTGTATACGCAAGTGAGTTTCAAAAGATGGGTAAAGGGCGGAAATATGGTTGCTTGTCGTTGGGCTATAGTGCGTTGGTAAAAGTCGGCGTAATTTTGCGTGAGGCCGTCTTGGATGGCTGGGTGTTGTGGTTGGTAAGTTTGAACAACGACGGTTGTTGGGTGATGTGATCTACCGACGCGCCCGACTACCTGAGCAAGCAGCTGGAACGTGCGCTCAGCGGCTGCAAAATCAGGCAGCGTCAATCCAGTATCTGCTTGCACTACGCCAACAGTTCGGAGGTGTGGTAAGTCTAATCCCTTGGCAATCATTTGCGTGCCGATGATGAGATCAATAGTACCCTCTTTGACGTCTTGGTATAACTTTTCTACGGTCTGGTCGCTAGGAGTGTCCGCATCAAAACGGGCGATGGTTTGCTGAGGAAATAATTTGCTCAATTCTGTTTCGATGCGTTTGGTGCCAATGCCTTTATGGATGATGTCGGCATGTTGGCACTCGGGGCAGACCGTTGGGACGGTCGCGTTATATCCGCATATGTGGCAAACAAGTTGATGTTTGTCTTGGTGTAGTGTCAGCGGCACAAAGCAGTTAGGGCAGCCAGCTTGCCAGCCGCAATTTTGACACAGGGTGATTGTGGTGGTGCCACGACGATTGTGAAAAATGAGTGCTTGCTGACCATCGTTGAAGGTTTGTTGGAGTTGAGAAAGCAGGGTGTCTGATAGGAAAAAGTGCTGAGTAAAATTATTGCGCTTGGTCATGTCAACGACTTTAATAGTGGGCTTGACGGCATCTTTGCGAGCGGGTTTGGGCATGGTGATGATGGGTCGGTTTCGTTGCTCGGACAAATAATAGTCAGCGATACTGGGAGTAGCGCTACCCAGAACTAACTTGGCGTTATGATTCTGCGCCAGCACGGCAGCAGTGCGCAGTGCGGAGTAGCGGGGGGATTGTTCTTGTTTGAAGCTGGGTTCATGGCATTCGTCGATGGCGATAAATCCGAGGTTATGTATGGGCATGAATAAGGCTGATCGTGGGCCGATGACCACGACGGGCTTGTTAGCGTTCAAAACGTGTAGCCATGCTGCATGGCGCTCAGCTTCAGTTTGGCGAGAGTGGGTGACAATCACATTGTCGAGATGTTCCGTGAAAGCTGACACTAGCTGGGTCGTCAGGGCTATTTCTGGAATTAGTATAATGGAAGACTTTCCTTCAGCTGCAGCGCGTCGGGATGCTTCAATGTAGACCAACGTTTTTCCGGAGCCGGTGACGCCGTGTAGCAGAGCTGTTCCGCTGGTCATGGAGTCAATGATTTGCAGGGCTTGGAGCTGATCTTTGGTGAATACATTTTTTGTTCGATTTTGCACATTGACAGAGGTGAAATCTACGGATTTTCGTCGCTTTTTAGTGATGCCGCGTGGCAGGATGGTTTGCCAGACGGTGGCAGGATGTGTTGCGTAAAATTGGCTCATCCAAGTGTGCAATGACAGCAATTGGCTGGGTAGTGGCGGCTGATCTACAACCGAAATTATTTCCCGTGTGTCGTATGGAGGCTGCGATATTTTTTGCAAAACAACACCAACAACAACCTTCTTGCCGACGGGAATGGTCACAATAGTTCCTGGTGCTAGTTCTTCATGTGAGGCATAGGAAAAGCTGTCAGCGTCAGCGCGGACAATCGTAGTTGGAGACACCTCGTAGTATCGCATAGCTATTATTATAACGCTTCATCAATGCTACAATAAGCATATGTATTTTCAGAGTCGCATGCAGGCGGGCGCAGAGCTAGGACAGCAGTTGTTCGAAAAATATCGTTATGAAAACTGTGCAGTGCTGGCATTGGGCGAAGGCGGTGTGTTGGTCGGTGAGCAGATCGCGGTCAGGTTGCACTGTGTTTTGATGATGCTACTGTC
>CAUVOA010000014.1:0-8958 GCA_963553545.1 uncultured Candidatus Saccharibacteria bacterium
CCCCAGGGGCGGACAGACGCCCTTTGCTGACCGTGGAGGTCAGTGGTTTCGGGGTCGCACAAACCCCGACTGTCTTTACGGGCTTGTTACACCATGAAGTGTCCGCAATAGGGGCACTTAAATTGCTTACCAGCGTCACTGGGGCGCCGGTAGGCAACGTGCCGATCCTTGCCATTACATGTCATGGTGGTGGTATACTCTCCATAGCAACTGATAGATGCTACAGGGTAAGAGAAAAACACCAAGGGTCTCACCCCCTTTCTGCCGCGAGTTGCGGCATAGAAAAAGAGCTAACTCCCCTCTCGAACCATGCTTTTGTGCGAAGCATGGTCAGGATTTGATGCCATTTGCGGCGTCAAATCGAGAGATTAGCTCCACGAACAAAAGCTAATGAACATCATAACATGAACTGTAAAAAATAGCAACAATATATGGAAAATAATTTATATTTCCTCTGTCAATAAGTCCTTTTCGAACTGCAGCATACCTTTGTAGTCTGCGGAATACCCAGAGATGTCTGGCAGGTCCAGGGTGGTGATTTTACGCCAGACGACGCCGACAAGCCGAGCAAATTCAGCTAATTCCTCCTCGGAGAACGTATTTTCCAGGCTGAGGATATCGCCAGTTTTCATGTCTGGCTCGACGAACTGTAGGCGGGCGCCGGTGAAGCTGAACTTACCATAATCACGAGATGATTTGACCAAGAGTTGGTAGAACATCAACTGCTGGCGGTATTTGTGGAGCTTGATTTTTTCATAATCAGACGTGCCCTTCCAGGAGTGCGATGGTTTGCCAGTCTTGTAGTCGGTGACGTAGATAGTCTTCGTGGTTTTGTCTATATCGACCAGGTCCAGCTTTCCTGTCAGCTGCGCTTGGCCGACGAAGGAATTTTGATTGGCAAAATTAAGTTCAGCCAGCTGTTGCTGGGTGAAGCTGCTCTGTTTGGCGTCCAGAAAAGCGGTCAAGACTGACTGGCCTTTTTCGGTGAACAGTTTGGTGTCATCCGGTGACAGATGTTGCGCTGCCAAGGTCTGAGCATACAAGCGCATGATCTCTGGGCGTGACGGCAGTGTCCCGTCCGCGACGAACCTATCATGCAGTTGCTGCAGACAGGCGTGAACGGCGGTTCCGTAGGCAGCGGATGGACTCTTGGCTTGCGGGAAATGGAGCAAATTATTTAACAAAAATCCTTGAGGTCCGCCATGTGAAACGTCGAGGAAATTGTTCAGATGGGTGGCGGACAGTTTGTAGTGCTGTAAGATTGGTGTCAAGACTTCCTGTAGGGTTGTGCCGTGTGGTTCAGTCAGTCTGGCGCGCCAGTCGGTGAGCAGTGACTCGGTTGCGTCAGCAGTCTCGGAGGTATTAATGGTTGACATGTCTAACTCCAGAGAGCTTAGGAAACTGGCGATCAAATTGTCTTTGCCACCAGTGTCTGTGAGACTGTGGCTGATGTGCAGGGTTTGCTTGGCGCGAGTCATGGCCACGAAGAATAGACGTAGGCGCTCGTCGTAGTTGTTGCCTGCCGGCTGGAGCTGTAGGTTGGCTGGGTAGCGGATGAGCCGACTGCGCGCACGGACTTTCTCGCCCCACATGTTGTCAGTCGCGCCGATGATGAATACGTGCGGAAATTCCAAGCCCTTTGATTTGTGGGCGGTCATGAGATTGATTGAGCCTGATTTATGCTCGGCGGCTGGTCTGATGCTAGTGAGGCGAGTCTTGGTCAAATGGTGGAGATCGATGAACTGGAGAAGCTGCGTCAAGGTTGGCGTTGCCTCAGTGTAGTGGTCGCGTAATTTCTGGCGCAAGGTGCGCAGCGCTTCTAGGGTGGTGAGGTAGGCTTCTGGGTCTGACTGTAATTTTCCTGATGAAAAGTAGTAGGTATAGAGGGCGCGGTTGGTGGCGGTTTCAGTGAGGCCTAGTAGCTCGTCGATGTGCTCTTCGAGCGTGAGGTTGGGAACATTTTTGGCTTGTTCTAGTAGCCACTGAGCTAATGGTTCGAATGTTGTTTGGGCAAGCATGGCTTCGAGCCAGAACTGTCGTTTGTGCCAGGCAGCTAGGCTTAATTTCCAGATGTCAGTGGCGGCGAAGTCAAGCGCTGGGTGCGCCAGCAATTCTGGCAGTAAGCTGTTGGCAGTGGTTAGGTCATTGTTGTGAAGTGATACGACGATGCGGGCTACGAGCTCCAGCGCTTTGATGCTATCTAGTTCCAGGATGTCGTCGTGGTGTTCGTAGTTGACGCTGATATTGTTTTGATAGAGGTGAGGTAATAATTCAATCAGTTCATGATGTCGGCGAGATATGACGGCGATGTCTTCAGGTGGCGTGCCTGAGGCGATGAGCTCTGCAATTTGCTTAGCAACACCCGCCCTTTCATCCAGTGGTGCCATGAAACGGCTCAGTTTGACGGTGGCACCTGATGACGAGGCGTGGGGTGTTAGTTGTTTGGACAAGTCGGGGATGGTGTTTTCCAAGCGGTCGCTGCCTTGGGTGATGACGCTGCGGGCGGTGGTGAGGATTTGCTCTGCCGAACGATAGTTGTCGGTCAGGACGATGACGGCTGGGTCGTGATAGTGCTGACGGAAGCGTTGAATGTTGCCAACATTGGCGCCTTGAAAGCTAAAAATGGCTTGGTCGTCGTCACCGACTGCCATGATGTTTGGCTCAGGCTCGTCGCCAGTCAGATTAAATAATAGTTGTAGTTGTGCTAGGTTGGTGTCCTGAAATTCGTCAACCATAATGAACTGGTATTGCTCTTGGAGGTTGGCGCGCAGATCTGGCTGGTCTTTGCATGCGTCCAACACGTTCAAAATCATGTCGTCATAGTCAAACAATCCGCGCTGTGCCAGCGCACTGCGGTACTGGTCGTACACGTGAGTGACGGCACGCAGTTTAGCAATTGATTCACTGTCTTTTAAGACAAACTCCCCTGCTGCATTCTTTTTGCACCACGCATTTTTCCAGGCGGTGATGGGTTTGGTGCTGTCATTCTCCAGGGCTTCTTGCGCGGCGTTGGCCATGCTGAGTGCTAGTACATTGGCGTACGGTGTGATGGCTGCCGGTAAAGGCTGCGGGGTGAGGCTTGCTGCTATTTCTGCAACGTTGGCAAATGCCGGGATGGTTGATTTTTTGATGGTGGTTTGGAAGAGCTGCGCGATAGCTTCAGCGATTTCTGTGATTGTTTGCTCCACATCGTCCAAAACGCGTTGTATTTCTTCAGAGGTCAGACCGTTGCTTTTGAATTCGGAAATGGTTTTGAGCGTTTCTTTCAGATAGATAAATTCGTCATTGTTTTTGACATTGAGTGGATTGTCCCAGTCCATACTTTCGAAAATTTCTTGTAGAATCTGTTGCTGTGTCAGCTCGTCAGTCGGCTGCCGATCTGCACCGCGGAAAAAATATTGCCGGTTGGTGTTGATGATTTCTGAGCCAAAGCTGTGGAAGGTGTGAATGGCGACTTTGTAGGCATCTTCGCCGATGATTTGCTGCAAGCGCTGGCGCATGTTCACCGCACCCGAATCAGTAAACGTTAGACATAAAATATTGCTCGGCAAGGTGTCAGTTTGGCGCAATATGTGGGCAGCTCGCATGCTCAAGAGCTCAGTTTTGCCAGTGCCAGGACCCGCGATAACCAACAACGGTCCGTGAATTGTGTCGACGGCAGAACGTTGATTGGCGTTGAGGTTGGCGTAGCGTGTAGAAAAATCCATACTTACAGTATACGCGTGCGATTGAAAATGGTAAAATAAAGCCATGAAGCCTACAGTGACCGCGTCGGAGTTGGAAGCATTAATCAGCGAAGCCTTTGATGTTGATGTCTCAGTAAAGCGATTTATCTTGCCACTGGCTGATGTTGGCCGTACAGCGCAGGCGACGGTATTTATGGCATCGAACAATCAATTGCTACTCTATTTGCGCGCGTCGTCTAACATGACGCTGGCGGATGTCAAGAAAATAGCAGTGCGCATGGGACTCAGGTTGGACGAGTTCTACCCGCCGAAATACCAACCGGATTATTTTAATATCCTTGGTCGCCAAAAATTTCAAGAAGTATTCCCTGGCATGACAGTACAGTCCGAGGAGGATTTGATTTTTTACCGAACCTTGGCACCGTACAACCCTGCTCTGGCGGTCATTTCAGAAATCAAAAATGGCGAAATCCATCAGTTTGATCCTGACGTTCACGGCGAATGGCGAGTGGGCGCACGGTTTGCCTACAGGAAGGTCCGCGCCAAGTAATGAACGGCTACTGGGAAATTATTCGTCGTAATTTGTTTTCGCCGATTGTTATTGCGATTTTTCTATTGGCGGGCGCACTGATTTATGCTCGGGAGTACCGCGATGCGTGGTTCATCTCAGTGGTGATTGTCGTGAATTCGTTGATCGGTATCGTCCAGGAAATTCGCGCTAAGCGGGCGCTCAAAAAGTTAGAGTTGATGAGTCAGCCACGAGCGCGGTTGTTGTCAGCTGATGGCTCTGTGACGGAGGTGGCGTATGATGCGTTGCGCGTTGGCGACAAGATTCAGCTGATTGCTGGTGATGAAGTGCCAGCAGACGTGGAGATGCTGGAGGTCAAAGGCTTGGAACTAAACGAAAGTATGTTGACTGGCGAATCGGCGGCCGTCGAAAAGAGTGTCGGCGACACAGCTTGGGCAGCGACTACTGTTTTGGCTGGCTCTGGCGAAGCTCGCGTGACGGCGGTTGGTGCGGACACAAAAGCTGGCGCCATCAGCCAAGTGCTGAAGCAATACAAGCCAGAATTGACTCCTCTGCAGCGAGCGATTCAGCGCGCCATTAGCTTTTTGACGTTTGGTGCGTTTGGGCTGGCGGCGTTGATTTTCATCGCCTATATGACGTCTGGTCAGGACTCGGTGCAGATATTAAAAACCATCACTTCGGCGGCCGTGACCGTTGTACCAGAGGGTTTGCTACTGGCAAGTTCATTGCTCTTGGCGTTTGGTTCGATCAAGTTAGCACAAGCCAGAGTCTTGCCGCAAAAACTGTCAGCCATTGAAGCCATGGCACTGCTCAATTTGTTGTGTGTCGACAAAACTGGTACGCTTACTAGCGACGAAGTGACCTTGGAAAAAATCGTTGCTTTGGGTAGCGGCGATCAATCAGACGAAACGCTTTCGAAAATTGTCGCCTTGATCGCGGAGCAAACCAGTGGTGGCAATATCACTGGTCAAGCTATCTTGGAAGCAGCCACGCCGCTCAAGGACGCCAAGATTATTGACGTTATGGCGTTCTCATCGGCGCGCAAAATGGCGGGTTTGCGGTTTGAGTCTGAAGGCAAAATTCGCACAGTCGTCATGGGCGCACCAGAGTTTGTCACAGAGCTGGCGCCAGTCGATGCAATGGGTCAGCGTCAAATTAACGAATGGGCTGACGCGGGTCTGCGTGTGCTGCTGCTGGCTGAGTTTGATGACTCTCGGAGTGCTCTGAAGGATTTGTCTGCTGGGTCTGGCCGTGCCATCGGTGCGGTAATTTTGCGCAATGCGCTGCGCGATGGTGTTCAGAAAACTGTTCAATTTTTGCAAGACCAAGGCGTCAGTATCCGGGTGATATCTGGCGACAACCCACGGACGGTGCAGTTCATCGCCTCGGCGGCTGGCATCAATAATTCTGACAAAGCCATCACTGGTGCGGCGCTGGCTGCGTTGAGTGACAAAGATTTTGTCAAGGCGGCTGACGAACACATTATATTTGCTCGGGTACATCCAGAGCAGAAAGAGCGGCTGATTGCGCATTATAAAAATCAAGCTTTGTTTACTGGCATGGTTGGTGACGGCGTCAATGACGCGTTGGCGCTGAAAAAAGCTGATCTTGGCGTGGCTATGCACGCGGGCGCACCAGCGTCGCGTCGCGTGTCAGACATTATCTTGTTGAACAATTCATTTACGTCTCTGCCGCTCGGTATGCGGCTAGGCAACCGAATCATGCAAGCGATTGAGGTGATCGCTACCCTGTTCTTCCACAAAATTATTTATGGCGTGGTGCTGTTGATGTGTACGTTGTCGCTGGGTATGCTTTATCCATATCAGCCGCGTCATATCACCTTTATGAATATTTTCCTGGTGACGCTGCCAACCCTGATGTGGACATTTTTCCCGCCTGTGCCAAACCACCGCATCAATCCTCGCCTGTTTTGGCGTCATACGCTGATGAACGTGATGCCCGTCGCGCTGATCACAGGACTGACAGTGGCATTTACCTATTGGATCGGCTCTGCCATCTTCCCTGACCGTCCTGAGGAAGTTGCCACCATGACGGTGCTGACGGCGACATTCTATGGCGTCTATCTGGTGTTTTTGGTCGGACCGATGCTGGGTGTTACTTTAACGCGCAACGCCAGAAAAGCACGCTTGCTGTACATGTTGGCGGTGAGTGTTGTGGCGGCTGGTAGCTTTGGCATCGGTCCGCTTCGTCGATTTTTCGACTTTACTAAACCAGACATTATCGTCCTGTTGCCAGCGCTTGGTGTCATCGTCCTGGCGGCAATCTTACAGTGGTGGCTTGCACTGCGCGCTGGTATAAAAGTCAGATCTTCGCGGTCTTAATGCGGCATCTTGTCCAAAACCACCAGATTCTCAATGTGTGGTGTGCGCGGGAAGAAATTGTAGCCCTGATGGTGTACAATGTGATAGTTCTCACTGAGTAAAGCAACGTCTCGAGCTTGGGTAACGGGGTTACAGCTTAGGTAGACGATTCGCGGCGGTAATTGTTCCAATAAGCGGTCGATGACGTCTGCATGCAAGCCAGCTCGTGGCGGATCGACGATGATGAGATTGTCGGGGTGGATATAATCAAGGGCTTGTTCACTGGCTGCCAAGATGGCTTTGGCATTGTGTTCACGTCCCAAAGCGTGAATATTTCGCTGCATTTCCTGGACGGCGTGTTCGTTGACTTCCACCAGAGTAACCTTTTCCCCGCCGATGGTGAGGCCGATAGTGCCAACACCCGAATACATATCAATAGTTGATAGAGCGTTATTTGACTCTACTGACGCGGTACGAATCCAGGCTGCCATGTCGGTGAGTGCCTGCTCATACACTGGCAAATTGACCTGGAAAAATCCTTCAGCGACATAGCGAAACGGAACGCCTAGTATCTCGTCGGTGAGAACGGTGTCGCCAAACGCCGCTAGCCGTTCGGTGATGACACTGGCGGGGCTTTTGGGGTTGGAATAAATAATTTCGCCGCCTTGGGCTGACAGTGTGGCTGCTTCTTCGGTAGTGATGACATTTTCCAGGCGGTCTTTGAGGTACAATTGCCAAATGCACTTTCCCGACCGGCTGCATCTGATGAGTACTGTTTTGAGGTTGCGTGCGGTAACTGGTTTAGTGCGAAGTAAATCGCGAATTTCTACGGCTAACGTGTTGATCTCGGGACAAGCGAGTGAGGTGCCGTCAACAGTGATTTTACCCTTTGAACCACGCCGAAAAAACGCCAGATCAAGCGTGTCGATTCCTGAGTCTGGGTCCGTGTCGCTGTACCAGCTGTATTCAACTTTGTTACGATACGCCAGTTGCTGCTCGTCCGTATAGACCGTCGGCGCAGTCGGCAAGGTAACGTGATGTAGTTCAAACGCTTCGGCGATCAACTGGGCTTTGTACTGCTGCTCTGCTGAAAAGTTCATGATCTGCCAGGGGCTGGTGCTGAGGTAACTGTCTGGATCAACCGGAGTGATGCGCTCAGAACTGGCGTGATGAACTTCGGTTACGACGCCTTCGACGAACTTTGATTTTTTCTTGGTCACCCTGATAGTCACCTGTTCGCCTGGCAACCCACCCCATACAAATACTTTGCGTCCATCTGCCAGCGTGCCGATGGTCTGGCCGCCGCCCACGATGTTTTCCAGGGTTAAGGTTGCAGTTTGCGCTCTCTTCATTGCCCTATTGTACCCCAAACCAGGCGCATTTGGAAAATGACCAAACACTAGGGCAAGGTATGATTAGAAATCGCAATTTTCAGCGGCTGGTGCTGGCGTGTTCCACCACATTGCCAGGATGCCTTTTCCGACGCGACATTTAGTACCGTTAGCTCGGTACATCAGTAACCCATAGCGATTGTCGGGGCTTTTGTTGACGGTGTATTCGTAGTGCTTACCACGCCAGTCGGTCGGTAATTCTTTGAGATATTTTGGTACTAACAGCGGATTGAGTTCGCCAGCGTCGCACGTCCGGTTGGTCGCCGAGCTGTATTTACTGCAGGACGCAGGCCACGGATATTCTCCATTTTGACTGTAATATTCTTCGACGGCGTTTTGGATGGTTAATAATTCAGTCTTGCTTTCATTGTTAATGGCATCTTCGCGGGCAGCGCGCCACGCTAGGCCACCGAGGGTCATCAAGATGCCGAGGACCAAGACGACGACTAATACTTCGACGATTGTAAAACCATAGTGCTTATGCATAGTTTGATTATACGGCGGCGTTGGCAGATTGGCAAGCTTGGTATCTCTGCCCTGATGTGGTACAATGTTAGACGTAGTTGCGCTCACGCGTTGCTCATATTGGGCCGTCGCCAAGTGGTAAGGCACCAGGTTTTGGTCCTGGCATTCGGGGGTTCGAATCCCTCCGGCCCAGCCATATACGATATTATTATTTATGATTTAATTGAACTCACCTCTGTTTTCCTAGAAAATATTGTTCAATAAAATGCCAGCGATCCTCGTCGCTTGTTAATTCGGTAAAGAATCTTTCCATAAGACGGCACGATTCTTTGTGCTTATAGTCAACCAGACTAACAGTTTTACTTGTATATGATTTATTACGCACTATTTTTTCAATAGCGCTAGGGCTGTTGACACGTATGAAGAATTCTGGATCATTACCAGCAGATATTTTTACGTCCGCAAGCTCCAGTACTTCTAAAAGCTGCGCTAATAAAAGATCCAGACTACCCTTTAAGTCAGCACCTGTAAATCGTACAGTCTGTGTTGATTCTGGTGGCAGAGAT
>CAUVOA010000015.1:0-8806 GCA_963553545.1 uncultured Candidatus Saccharibacteria bacterium
GATTTCTTGAAACCAGAATTGATTGAGCGTTTTGATGCCATCATTGTCTTCCAGGCGCTGAGCCGAGCAGTTGCTGGCAAAATATTTGATACTATCGCTAGTGAGCTCGTCGCGGCGATTGAGAATCATGACATGAAACTGATGATTAAACCAAGTGTCAAACGCCATATTATTGACCATGGCTTTGATGCTGAACGCGGAGCAAGGCGCCTCCGACGCACTGTCCAGACTCTGTTGGGAGATCCGTTGAGTGAAGCAGTGCTGTCGAAAGCGCACGCAGGATCAACATTAATTGCGTCAATGAAAAAAGGTGAGGTGATAATTGATGTCGAAGATTAGCAAACTATGCAGCTTTTTACTGTCAGTAGCTATATTGGCCTTTAGTGGTTGGGTGGTGCTCAATCGGCAATTCGTGCTCGATCATGTGCGGGCCTGGCAATTTCAGCCTAGTACTGAGATTGCTCAATTAGCGACAAATGCTGGTATGTCGGAGCACGGCAGATTTCAATTTTACGTAACCCAGCCACGGCTGGAGTCGTCCAATGAGTTCAATGCTGAGTGCCGTCGGTCGGAAAAAGCCAGTCCGATTTTGGGCTGCTACAAGTCAGGAGAGGATACTATCCATATTTACAATGTGCCAAACCCTGAACTTGACGGTATCAAAGAGGTGACGGCGGCGCACGAAATGTTACACGCGGCGTGGTCGCGATTGTCCGATGCGGAAAAGCAGCGGCTGGGTCAATTGTTGGAACACGCCTATGCGAGGATCAAAGACAGCAAGCTGGAAGAGCGCATGGCGTATTACGACCGAGCACAGCCCGGGTCTCGGTCTAACGAGCTTCATTCCATTTTGGGCACCGAGCATGCTGATTTGGGTTCAGAGCTGGAAACGCACTATGCTCGATTTTTCAGTGACCGATCACGAGTGGTTGCCTTGCACGCAAAATACAATCAGCGATTTGTTGATTTGGAGCGGCAAGTGACTACTTTGCAGGCGAAGTTGAAACAGCAACGAGCGGTGATTGAGCAGCGAAAAGAAAGTTACGATACGTCGATGACAGCGCTGAATGAGAAGATTCGCGATTTCAATCAACGGGCTACCAGCGGTGGTTTTGGTTCACAGCAGCAGTTTCAGGCTGAGCGTTCGCAATTGCAAGCCGAAGGTCAACGCTTGAGCAGTCAGAAGGCTGCGTTACTCCAGCAGATCGATCAGTACAATGCTGACGTTGAAAAATTGAATGCGCTAGGCGAGCAAGCTGATCGGCTCAGTCAGAGCCTCGACAGCCAAAGGGCGGTAGAATGATGGCCCGGGCAAAATCACAATTCATCTGCCAACAGTGCGGTGCTAGCTATCCGAAGTGGGTTGGTAAGTGTGAAAATTGTGGTGAGTGGAACTCGCTGGTTGAGCAATTACCAGTTGACACCGGCGCCTCGGCGGTAGCCCGCAGCAGCGGTAAGGGCAAGGCGCTCACCACGCTCAGGCTCAGCGAGACGGCCGCTGAAACTAAACAGGCGCGGCTGGCAACCGGCATCGCTGACCTCGACGCGGTGCTCGGTGGCGGCTTTTTGCCAGGCGGCGTGGTGCTGGTGGCGGGGCAGCCGGGAATTGGCAAAAGTACCCTGCTGGCACAAGTCGCGGCGTTTGTTGCTCGGCAGAAACAAGTGCTGTACGTCAGTGGCGAGGAGTCGGTGTCGCAAGTCAAATTGCGGGCTGAGCGGTTGGGCGCGGTTGACTCAGAGAGTCTGCAGCTGGCGTCCAGCAACAGCGCCGAGGACATCGCCGCCTCCATTCAGACTGGCCAGTACAACTTGGTGATCGTCGATTCCATTCAGACATTGTCGCTCGCAGAAATTGCCTCAGCACCAGGCTCGGTCAGTCAAATCACCAACTCATCCAACGTCATCATTCGCGCCGCCAAAGCCTCGAATACCGCAGTGATTTTGGTCGGACACGTCACCAAAGAAGGCTCAATTGCTGGGCCGAAGGTCCTGGAGCATTTGGTCGATGTGGTGCTGAATTTTGAGGGCGATCGCTACGGCGGTTTTCGCGTGGTGCGGGCGCAGAAAAATCGCTATGGCTCGACCAACGAGGCAGCAATTTTTGAGATGCATGAGGATGGCTTACGGATTGTGGCCAACCCATCGGCGAGCTTGCTAGCCGAGCGACAAAACCTCGATGGCTCAATCGTCCTGGCGACCATGGAGGGGGCGCGGCCGCTGCTGGTGGAAATCCAGGCGCTGGTTAATCCGACGAATTTTGGCTACCCTAAGCGCGCAGCCAGCGGCTTTGACCTTAACCGGTTGAACTTGCTGGTGGCGGTGCTGGAAAAGCGTACCAAGCTCAATCTCTCCGACAAAGATATTTACATCAATGTGGTCGGCGGCTTGAAACTCAGCGACCCAGCGGCGGACTTGGCAGTCGCTATGGCCATCGCCTCGGCCTCGGCTGGCCGCAAACTCAGCGACGAAGCGGTGGTGTTTGGCGAAGTCGGCTTGGGCGGCGAAGTGCGCTCGGCTCAAGGCTGGCATGCCCGCGTTAAAGAAGCCAAGAAGCTTGGCTTTACCTATGCCATCGCGCCAAAAACCCACAAGGATGCATTTGTGCGCGGTGTCGGCGATTTACGCCAGGCACTGATCGACTATTTACAATAACATTATTCTATAAAAGGAAATTATTATGGAAAAAACAATTGAACTTATCATCATTATCATGCTGCTGGCTATCATGGCGGAAATATATCTACTGGTCAAGCCGCGGCGGCAGGCAGGCAGCGGTACGCAGCTGCCGATTCTGGTTGACACCTCGGTACTGATGGACGGCCGAGTGGTCGATCTAGCAAAGACTGGGTTCTTACTGGGGCAGATCATCGTGCCGCGGAGTGTGTTGATAGAATTGCAGCTGTTGGCTGATGGTGCTGATCATGCCAAGCGCGAGCGCGCCCGTTTTGGTATGGACGTCATGAAGGAGCTCAAAGATGTGTTGGGCGGCTCGTTTACGTTGCTTGACGATGCGACGCGCATCCCTGAGGGTGTTGATAACCGCTTGCTGCAACTCGCCAAGGAAATGAACGCTGCCATCCTGACCTTGGATTACAACCTGAACAAGGTGGCGCAAGTCGAAGGAATTCAGATCCTCAATATCAATGAGCTAGCCAAGAGCTTGCGGATGAGCTATCTGCCTGGTGATGAGCTGGTGCTCGAATTAACGCAAAAAGGTCAGGATTCTCACCAGGCGGTCGGCTACTTGCATGACGGCACAATGGTGGTGGTTGAACAGGCGAAGAAGTTCCTGGGCCAGAAAAAGCGCATTGAAATCATCCGTAGCCTACAAACTGACGCTGGTAAAATGATGTTTGCTAAAGTTGTCGAGCAAACAACTCCGCCAGAGCCAACGCGACAAACAGCTGTCATCACAAAACGTCGCTCTGCTGGTCGGAAAGTGCAGACTAGTCCAGAAGGATCAGCCAAGAAGACTACTAAAAAGCCAGCAGTAAAAACTCAGAAGCCTGTGCAGCAAGCTCGTCGTCGTTCTACGACTACAAAAACATCAGCCCAGCGCGAGGCTGAGCTGATTAGGTTGGCGAATAGTCAAGACGATTAATCGTCGCTGACAGTTTTTGAGCTACTTGCGGTGTAGTACCCTTCGTCGCGGACATTCACGGTGATAGTGTGTGATCCTGATGACACATTGACTGAGACGCGGTCTGAGGCGCTGTTACCGCTGATATTACTTGATTTGACTGAACGTCCGTCAACCAAGATATCAAGCGTCGCTAGACCAAATTTTCCTCCATCAACACTGACATCAATAGTGTATTTATTACTCGAGCCAGACGCGGTGATGCTGGCGACACGAGGCTTGGCATCGCTACAGTTGTGCACATCGTCGTCAGCAGTAGCGTTGTAGCCTGATGGCGCACTGAAAGACTCTTTTTTGGTGATTGGATCAACTGCCTTGATCACGTCAACTTCTTCTCGTGCACCCTCTGGCGTACAAGAGGTGGCTTTCTTTTTGGATATGCGGTCAAATGTCATCTTGGACGAGCTTTGTCCTTGGTTTTGGTTCCACCACGATGGGTACAGTTCTTTGCCATTCTGCTTGATACCAGATGGGCGGGTGTACCACATGCTTGATTTCCACTTGCCAGCTGGCTGGTAGACCTGGGTATGTGCAAAGCTCATGACTTTCTGAATCACCGGAAGACCAGTTGACGAGTTTATGGAGGTCAATGTACGACTGTCGGAGTTACCAAGCCAGAGCGTCATGGCGAGAGCTGGGGTATAGCTCGCTAGCCAGATGTCTTTTGGTTGATTGCCCTTGTCGGAGGTTCCGGTCTTGTAGCTAGCGCGCACACCCGGGATACTTCCTGTCACCAATGTGCTCGATCGGTCAGCTAGGATGTCGTTGGTGATATAGGCGGCCTGCGGATCGACAGCTTGCTTTGATTCATCTTTCCATTTGAGAAGGGTTTCGTTTTGAGAATTAATCACTTCCGACACTGAGGTGGATTTTTTACTAACACCCAAGCGAGCCAAGGTACCATAGGCATTAACCAGTTCAGTTTGTTTGGCGCCACATCCACCGATGGCGGCTGATAGACCATAGCCACCTGAGTCTTCCTCCTGCTTACAGTATTCTGAGTTACCAAGACCTCGGATGAACTCTACAGTTGGCTTTGGACTGCCGTTACCAGCGATATACATCGCTTTCACTGCTGGGGTGTTACGAGACAAACCGAGCCCTCGGCGAATGGTGATGTCGCCCATGAATTTGTTGTCCCAGTTGTTCAGCTTAGCGCCATAAATTGAGTCGATATTTTCATCTTTTAGTATGGTGCCACTCCCATATGCCTGACTACCATGCTTGCTAAACAGGTGAGTGAACACAAATGGTTTGATGGATGAACCTGGCTGGACAAAGGCGGTGGCTGCATTGTCCTGACCAAAGCCCGGATAGTTAAAGTCACGGCTACCCATCAGGGCAACGATTTGACCCGTTTGCACGTCTTCTATGACTGATGCACCGTTGTGAGCGTTGATGGCGGCTGGACGACCAGTCGCAAAGAAGGCTTTCATTTCATTTTCTAATTTCTCTTGGATGCGCCAGTCCAGTGTTGTTTTGACGGTCAGTCCGCCTCGTCCAACAACCGCTTGACCGAGCTCTTTCTCGAGTTGTGATCGAACCATCATCACGAAGTGTGGCGCCTTCATACCTTCAGTTTGTTCGACTTGCGGGTATAAATTGTCAAGAATTGGGTATTTTTTGGCTTCATCTGCTTCTTTTTGAGTGATGTAGCCTTGTTCTGTCATGTAGTCTAAGATGGTGTGTTGACGCTCAATCAAGGCCTTATTACCGGCAGTATTGTATGGGTTAAAGTAGGACGGATTCTGCGGAATTCCTGCTAGCAGGGCTGCTTCGGCTATAGTTAGGTCTTTTGCGCTCTTGTGGAAGTACGTTTGTGCAGCTGACTCAGCGCCATTACGGCGACCTCCATATGGCGATTCGTTGAGGTATAGTGACAAGATTTGGTCTTTGTTGTACATGCGTTCAACCTCAATCGCCAAAATCATCTCTTTGATCTTACGCGGGATACCCTTGAGGCCACGTTCGCTAGCTTCATCAGCAAAGAATACCTGTTTGACGAGCTGCTGGGTCAATGTCGATCCTCCTTGGACCTGTCCTCCAGATGCCGTTGAGAACACAGCACGCGTCAAGCCACTGACACTAACTCCGTGGTGCTTGTAAAAATCCTTGTCCTCAATGGCAACAGTAGCATGTTTCAGGTGATTGCTAATTTGGTCACCTTCGACCACCAGTTTGTAGTTACCAGTTCCTTTATCTTCCCAGAGTAGCACGCCGTTACGGTCATAATATTTCGTGACTGTTGTTTGGACACGTTTGGCAATTTCGCCTGGTCGAATTTTATCCAAGTCTTTGCGGAAATATGCGAACAGCCCACCGATAAACAAGATCATCAATAGCAGAGTAACACCAGCAATTTTCAGCGCCATCTTTGCGCCGCGTTTGGAGAACCAATAGTTAGCTAACCGCTTTGGATGTAAGCGATAGAAAAATCGCTTCACTGGATGCTTCGGCAAGCTTGCCAAATATTCAGCACGCTCGCGCGAATCTTTATCTTTTTTAACTTTACGCTTATGTGCCAAATTGGCGTATAAGCTTAATCGCTTTGTCGCAGATTTCCTGGGACTAGAAGGCGATTTGTTGCTGCTACTTGTACTACTCTTATTCACGTAATCTATTATATCACGCACATGGTTCGCATCAACTGCCAAAAATTGATATACTAATACTAAGATTAGCTGACCAAGGAGAAAATATGCAGTTATCAGAGGAATTACAGTGGCGCGGGTTTTGGAACCAGACCACATTCACCAACGACAAGCTTATCGATTCGGAGAATTTTACGCTCTATTTGGGGACAGATCCGTCAGCTGACAGTTTGCATGTCGGGCATTTGGCGGTCTATATGATGGTGCGGCATTTTTTGGAGCGCGGACACAAGGTGTTTCTACTGGTTGGTGGCGGCACGGGTATGATCGGCGATATGCGCGACACCGAGGAGCGGAGTCTACTTTCTTATGCGGAAATTGAGCACAATAAACGAGCTTTGAAAGCACAGGTGTCACAAATTTTCGCCGGACGCGATTTTACCCTGGTGGATAATGCGGATTGGTTGGGCAATTTGGAACTGATTCCGTTCCTCCGCGACATTGGCAAGAATTTCAACATGGCAGATTTGATCGGTCGTGAATTTTTCAAGGCACGCATCGATAACGGTAAAGGGCTGAGTTTTGCGGAATTTACCTACACGTTGCTGCAGGGGTATGATTTCTGGTATTTGTTCAAACACCACGGTGTCAATTTGCAAATCGGCGGCTCTGACCAGTGGGGTAATTTAGTTTCAGGTGTGGAATTGATTCGTAAAAAAGAAAACGCTGAAGTTTACGCCATGACCGCACCGCTACTCATCAACAAATCAACCGGACGTAAATTTGGCAAGTCCGAAGGTGGCGCTGTGTGGCTAGATGAGAATAAAACCAGCGTCTACAAGTTCTATCAATTCTGGCTGAACGTTGACGACGAAAGCGCCATTGAGTACATGAAAATTTTCACCATGCTTGATCGCGACACCATTGAAGCCATCGCTGAAAACCACGCCGTCAATCCGGGTGCGCGCTCGGCGCAGAAAGTTCTGGCGCGCGAAGTCACCGACATCGTTCACGGCGTCAATCGGCGCGAATCAGTGGAGCGGGTGACTGAAGTGTTGTTTGGCGGCGGTGATTTCCGCCAATTATCAGACGATGACCTGGATGCTCTCGCCAAGGAAATTCCGCGCGTTGATGTCGGCGTCGGCGTGATTGAAGCATTGGTGGTTTCTGGTGCGGTCAGCTCCAACGGCGAAGCAAAACGCCTATTGAAATCTGGTGCCATCAGCCTCAACGGCGAAAAAATAGCCGAAGACCAAGCCGTCAACACCACGTCGCTACTGAAAAAAGGTAAAAATACATTTGTGCTAATCATGGAGGGAGACGAAGAATGAAAAAAATTATAGCTTTTGACTCAGACGACACTATTGTCTTGTCGAAAATGCCAGCTACGCCGCGCATGGCTGGTTTGTTGGCGGAGTTGCTGAAACATTACGACGTGTGCATCATTTCTGGTACTGATTTTGAAGGAGTGATCTATCCAAACACTGTCAGGCAAATTGAACAAGTTCCGGGCGTTGATCTTAGCCGGCTGCACATCATGCCGACGTGTGGCACTCGTTACTATCGTTTCCAGGATGGCGAATGGCGACTACAATACCAAGAAGATTTGACTGAGGAGCAAAAGGCTCGGATTTTTGAAGCGATTGAGGACTCGGCCAAAGAGCTCGACATGTGGGTTGACGATCCAGCTGGCGAAATCATCGAAGACCGTCTCAGTCAGGTAACGTATTCTGCACTGGGCCAAAAAGCCACACCTGAGGATAAATATGCGTGGGCTGAAGCCAACAAGGAAAAGCGTAAATTGCTTAACGACGCTGTCAAGGCACGCATCCCAGAGTTTGAAATTCGGACGGCAGGCACCACTAGTCTGGACGTGACCAAGCCTGGTATCGACAAAGCACATGGCATGAAAAAACTGATGGAAGCAACGGGCGTAACCAAAGAGGAAATTCTGTTCTTTGGCGACAAACTAGAAGAAGGTGGCAATGATTTCCCAGTCAAAAATATGGGCATTGATTGTATCGCTGTGGAACGTTGGGAAGATACTGCCTACGCACTGGAAGGCATCAACGCTGTTTCGTAGATGAAGCTGACAACTCCACTGGAACACATCAAAGGCGTCGGTCCCAAAACCGCCCAGGCGCTGTCGGCGGCGGGTCTGGAGACGGTGGCGGACGCTCTGGATTTTTTGCCGCGGGCATATGATGATTATTCAGCAGCGGTTAACATCACTGATCTTCAGCCGGGCAAGGTGACGGTGCGGGCGCGCTGCGAGTCGATTTCCACGCGCATTGTGCGCCGAGGCCTGAGGATTACCACGGCAGTGCTGGCGGATGATTCTGGCAAGGTCAAGGCCGTTTGGTTCAATCAGCCGTACCGCGAATCGCAGCTGAGATCTGACACCGAGTTTATGTTTTCTGGCCAGTTTGGCATGCAATATAACAGCTATCAGATCAGCAATCCCTCTGTTGAGCTCGCCAAGCAAACCGATGCGTCCGACGCCCACCATACGTCGGGCATCCATCCGGTCTACAAATCCATCAAAAATCTCCGCCCAAAAACCGTGCAGGATTTG
>CAUVOA010000016.1:0-8709 GCA_963553545.1 uncultured Candidatus Saccharibacteria bacterium
GCGAGCTGTGGATTTTTTGGCGGAAGCTTTTGACTTGGTTGACGCGCGGCTACGGCGAGCGGGCTTGGCGGGCGCGGCTTTGAGGAGCTCCAACGCTTGCTCGTGAGTGATGGTCTTAGGATCGGTGTCTTTGGGAATTTTGGCGTTTTTGCTGCCGTCAGTGATGTACGGGCCAAAGCGGCCGTTGAGGACTTTGACGCCATCGCCAAAGTCAGCGATATTTTTCTCGGCTTCGGCCTTGAGTTTGGCGGCATAGAGTTCGCGGGCTTTCTCCAGGGTGATGGTGTGCGGATCTTCGGGCTTGATGGAGACGAAGAGCTTACCAACTTGGATGTACGGGCCAAAGCGACCGATATTGGCTTTGATGTCTTGCCCGTCTTCGGTTTGGCCGACGACACGCGGTAATTTGAACATTTCTAGCGCTTGCTCCAGGGTGACCGTTTCAATTTTCGCCCCCTTCGGTAGCGGCGCAAAGCGCGGTTTGTCCTCGTCGTCAGTAGTACCCAGCTGCAACATTGGGCCAAAGCGGCCGAAGCGTGCCAGGATTGGTTTGCCAGATTTTGGATCGATGCCGACTTCGCGGTTAGCACCGACTTTGCTGCGGTCGATGCCACCTGACTGTTCGATCAATTTGTGAAATGGCGTATAAAATCCGTGCAGCATGGCGCTTTTGGCTAGGTCAGCTGCAGCGATTTTATCAAATTCAGTTTCGACGTTGGCGGTGAAATCATAGTCAACGATCTGTGTGAAATGGTCGGTCAAAAAGTCAGCGATTAGTTCCCCGCTCGGTGTTGGAATGAGCTTGCCGCGGGTGGAGCCTGTCTTTTCCTGAACGATGTCGCGGCTGACCTCTTCGCCGTTGTAACTGAGGATGATGACATCTCGTGGTTGACCCTCACTGTCACCTTTTTCGACGTAGCCGCGGGTTTGGACGGTGTCGATGATGGTAGCGTAGGTGCTTGGACGGCCGATGCCGAGATCTTCGAGTTTTTTGACGAGCGAACCTTCGGTGTATCTGCTCGGCGGCCGGGCGAAGGTTTGGCGGGCAGTGATGTCGTGGGTTTCGAGGGTGTCGCCGGTGTGGAGCTTTGGTAAGATTTCGTCTTTGCCGCCGCCATAGACACGCAAGAATCCGTCAAAGGTGATGACTTCGCCTTTGGCTTCAAAATGTAACGTGTCATTTCCTTGGATATCTATGGAAATTGTCGTCTTCTCTAATTTCGCTGCCGACATTTGTGATGCCAGGGTGCGGCGGCGGATGAGGTCGTAGAGTTTTTGGTCGTACTCGTTTGAAGTAACGGTTTCGCGGGTGATGTCGGTTGGGCGGATGGCCTCGTGGGCTTCCTGGGCGGAGGCGGATTTGGTCTTGAATTTGCGGACGGTGGAGTAGTCTGGACCGTACAGCCGCTTGATAAAGTCGGTTGCACTGGCGATGGCCTGCCCGCTCAAATTGACCGAGTCAGTACGCATGTAGGTGATTTTACCATCTTGGTAGAGCCGCTGCGCTGAGGCCATGGTGGCTTTGGAACTGAAGCCAAGTTTGGCGTTGGCTTCCTGTTGCAAAGTCGAGGTCGTAAACGGTGCGGCTGGGTTGCGAGTGCCGGGCGTGTTTGAGATATCGCTGACGGTGAATGTGGCTGATTTGAGGCTAGTTAAGAATTCGTGAGCGGCTGCTTCAGAGTCAAATTTTTGATTGAGCTCGGCTTTGAATTCTTGGTTGTCGTGAATGAATACGGCGGTCACCTTAAACTGTGAACTGCCTGCAAATTTCATAATTTCTCGTTCGCGTTCGACCAATAGCCGCACCGCTGGACTCTGGACGCGACCGGCCGACTTGCCACCAGGCACTTTTTGCCAGACTACCGGGCTGAGCTCGAAACCAACCAGTCGGTCGAGGATTTGCCGTGCCTGCTGCGCCTGCACCAGATTCATATCAACAGTACGCGGGTTTTTGATGGCATTGGTGATAGCGTCTTTGGTAATCTCGTGAAAAACGATACGCTTGGTCGTCTCAATCGGTAGATCCAGCACTTTACAGAGATGCCAAGCAATCGCCTCCCCTTCGCGGTCTTCATCGGTGGCCAGCCAGACGTTGTCTTTGCCGACAGCCTTGACGTTTTTCTTTAGCTCGGTGATGACCTTCTTTTTCTCAGGGTCGACTTCGTAGACAGCGAAAAAATCATTTGCCACATCAATCGGCGGCGTGCCGTCCTTGGTTTTTTTGACGATGGAGCGGATGTGTCCCACGCTTGACAGAACGTGAAAATCCTTGCCCAGATATTTCTCAATGGTTTTCGCTTTGGCTGGTGACTCGACGATGACGAGATTTTTCATAACTCTATATTATATCATATTGAGCGACCCATCAAATAATGGGCATTGGAGAACGCTATTATTTCTGATCACTGTTCATCAGGTCTCGGGCGCGCTTAACGTATTGTCCAGCTGCCACTGCTGCTGCTGGAAGATAGGCTGCAAAGCCCAGTTTACCTAGTCCCTTCAGTGTTTTGGCGGTTTTCTGATAGCCCAGAGACTCTGCCGAACTACCGATGATGAGTAGTGTTGTGGTTGTCGCGACGAGTGCGCTACTAATGCGCCCTGCTTGGGTTGGACGAAGGGGTTCGCTCTCATCGGGGAGTTGATCGTGCTTGTATTCGGCAACAGCGGTGGCAATGGCTTTTGTTGATTCTAAACCAGCGATTGTCGCCACCATGGCTTTTGATGCAGAACCTTCTTGCGATAGTTTTAGCAGTGCTGCTGCCGCGACAATCTTGTCTCTGATGGGGTCTAGCTTAATACCCAGTTTGGACCGTTGGTTGAGGGCATTTGCCAGTGAACCATCAGCTTTGTCTGACAATTCACCGGCGACTAGTGCTGCCATGCCCTTGGGAGAGTCAGCATGTTTGATGCCGTATAGACTAAGTATTCCTCCTAGCACTGTAATAACGTTTGGTATTGTTAATACGTCGTCTGAGATAGACTGTTCTTCTGGGGTTTCGGTGAGGTGTGACTGTGGTTGATGTTCTGCATTCATTGACAATACCATAACACTATGGTGAAATATATTCAAGCATAGGCGCTATCGTAGTGTCCAGTTGTTTGCCCCGAGTGGCTTGATCACGCCATTGATTTCCAGCATGGTCAGCGCTGTGGCAAAATCAGCCGCTGATAGCCCCGACTGTTTTTGTAGCTCATCGCCGTTGCGCATGCCATGTTTGATAAGCTTGGCGATGGCAATTTCGTCTGGTGTAGAACCAATCGGCAATGCGCATTGGGTGGGCTGGGCGGATTTCCAAGTTGGGGCGATGGTATTCAGAATGTCTTTGGCTGAGAGCGCCGGATTGGCACCTTGAAGTAGCAGGTTGTTGCACCCTGCGGATAATGGGCTGGTGATGTTGCCAGGAACAACAAATACGTCACGCCCTTGCTCGAGGGCGTATGCTGCGGTATTGAGCGTACCGCTACGTTCAGCCGCTTCGGTGATGATGATGGCGTCTGCCAGGCCGCTGACCAGACGATTTCTTTGCAAAAAGCTCCATTTGCGTATTTTCATGCCGTCGCCGCGCATCCATTCTGACAGGACTGCACCGCCCTGGTTGATGATGTTCTCTGCTAATCCTCGGTTGCTACGCGGCGCAATATCTGGGAGCTCTGACGTGATGACGCCAATGACTGTGCCGCCAGCATTGAGAGCTGCGGTCTGGGCAATGCTATCAACGCCAAGCGCTAGTCCACTGATGATAATCACCCCGGCTTGCGCCAGGTCTGTCGCTAGCCGTTCGGTAACCTCGCGTCCATAGCTACTTGGCTTGCGTGTACCGACGATTGCTACTCGAGGAGCGTGGGTGTCTGGGAGTTTTCCCATAAAACATAACCTTTTTGGTGGCTTAGCAATATTGACCAACCTCTTGGTAAAAATATGCTCCTCTGGTAGTAATGTATTGATTTCCATAACTTTTTATTGCAAAAAGTATTGACACTATGTCAAATCTTTGCTATAATGATACACGATTGGTTGATCAGCGAGTTCAACCAAATGCACCTTATACCCCCTATTCTAACTATATGTTAGGTTGCGCGCAATGGCATTAAGTATCTTACCCTCCACTTTTTGCGTTAAACGTTACGCGCATACTAACCCCTTTAACTGCCCTTTTAATTAAGGCGACCTCTGTTTCATGGTGAGTACGCACTGTATTGACGATTCGTCAGGCGCCGGTCTTTTGGAGTTTTGACCGCAGACGCTTTGCCATGACATGGAAGCTCGGGTGGGTTGAAGGGTAACAAAGCACCAGGTGATGCCCACCCTTACCTGGTGCTTTTTTAGTTGGGAATTATTTTATTTCGTTTGATGTTTCTGACAATTTTTACAAATGCCTTCTAGTTCAAAGTGGTGTTTGACGACGGTAAACTGATGTTTGCGACTGAGATAGCCAACAAGCTGTTCCAATTCTGGTGTTTGAATAGGCTCAGCGTTTTGACAGCGGATACAGTAGAGATGGTGATGATGCGGAATGAACGGCTCAGCGAGCTCGTAGTAATTTTTCCAGCCAATAGCAACGGCGCTGACGATGTGTAGCTGATCAAAGGTAACGAGGGTGCGGTAGACGCTGGCTCGGTCAACGTTTTTGCATTTTTTGGCAATGTCACTAATGGTTAGCGGAACGGCTGATTGTCGCAGTACGTCAAATACTTGCTGGCGCGGTTTCGTCAGGCGCAAGTTGTGCTGTTTGAGCAGTTCGTCTATCGTCATACTGTCGCAATTATACCACTTATTGCGACAAATTTGCAATAAATGAGAGGGTTTGGCATTATAAAGCACCATGGATATAGCAATTAAAACAGTGATGAATTTGCACGATCTTGCACCATCGCCAGACGTCAATGCGGCTTTTTCTGGCTTGGTGGCGGCAGTCGTGCAGGCAGCAGCTTTACCGAGTTGGTGCAATGACGAGGTGTGCCGCGAGGTGCAACGCCGTTGTTCCTTGTCAGAATCAGAGATGGAAATGCATTGGTCGCGGCAAATTTCCAGCTCAGCCCGTCCACAGCAAGAGCTAGAAACGTTTTGGTATATTGACAATTATCGCGAGCTAGTACGCCGTGAAGTTGGCCTACTGGGCGGCTCGGGTTTGTTTTTAAGTGACAGCAGTCGTGTAGTGGTGATTGGCAGCGGCCCCCTGCCTTTGACCGCTTGGTGTTTGTGGCATCAGACAGGCGCGATGGTTGATTTGGTAGACGTGGCGCCAGCTGCTTTGGCGCAGTCGCGTGAACTAGCACGGGCGATTGCTTGGCCGGTTGGCGAGTGTCTGGTGGCGGACGGAGCGACGGTGGCTCTGCCGGACAATGCGTATGACGTGGTATATGTAGCTGGGCTGGCAGGCGATTCGGCTGAAGCCAAACAGCAAATTATTGATAATATTTTGCCAGCGCTCCGACCTGGCGGGCGGATCATTGTGCGCGGTGCGCATGGTGCGAAAACGTTGCTGTATCCAGCGTTTGACCCGAATAGTTTACAGCACGTGCATCTGCTGGTCGAGTATAATCCTGACGACGATATCATTAACTCAGTATATGTGTATAAGAAAGGCTAATATGAATGATAAGGTTGCACTGCGCAGTATGCTATACTAAAGCAATATGAAGCATCTCTGGCATTCACATCATCCATTTCGAATTTTTTGGTTTTCAGCACTATTGACATTGATTTTGGGCGGTTTGACGTTCATGCACTTGGGTCTTGGCGGTCTCTGGTTATTTGCTATTTTGGTAGTGCTGGAAGTTACGTTTAGCTTTGACAACGCGGTGATTAACAGTAAGGTGTTGGCTGGCATGAGCTCGGCATGGCAAAAGGTATTTTTGACGGTCGGCATCTTTGTGGCGGTCTTTGTGGTACGGTTTATTTTGCCAATTTTCATCGTTATGGTGGCGAGTGGTCATGGTTTCACCGAGGTGGTTGACTTGGCTATCAATAAGCCAGCCGAGTATGGTCACATCTTGCACGAGGCGTCACCAATGATTGATGCGTTTGGTGGGGCGTTTTTGATCATGATTGGGTTAAGTTATTTCATCGACTACAACAAGCGCATTCACTGGGTTAGTCATGTTGAACCGTGGCTGGCTAAGGCTGGACGGTTTGAGAATTTCAAAGTATGTCTGATGTTGGCAGTGGCGACGATTTTGTATTTCACAGTGGAGCCGGCACATCAATCGCTCATTTTGATCTCATCTATTCTGGGGATTATGCTGCACATCGGGCTGGAATTGTTTGGATCATTCTTTCACGAGGACGACGCCAAGGCCATTAAAGTCAAGACTGGTTGGGCGGCATTTGCAAGCTTGTTATATCTTGAGGTTTTAGACGCTAGTTTCAGTTTCGACGGCGTCATCGGTGCGTTTGCCATCACCAGTAGTGTCCTGTTGATTGTTGCTGGACTGGCATCTGGAGCTATTTGGGTGCGGTCTTTGACAGTGTATCTGTTGCGGACGGGTGTACTCAGTAAATATAAGTATTTAGAAAATGGCGCACACTGGGCGATTACGGCACTGGGCATGATGATGATCGCGAAGCTGTTTCATCTGGAGCTGCCAGAATGGGCAACGGGAGGCTTGGGGCTGCTGTTTGTGAGCTTGGCGGTTGGTAGTAGTGTTCTGGAGGCACGGGCCATCAAGTTGCGAGAAACGGCAGCAAAAATCAAGCACCGAAAACGATAAGCATTTTGCAACGTTGTTGCAATTAGAGCTTAATGCTCAGCGGCTCAATGGTGCTGTTGAGAAATGCCTCGGTCAGTTTGATTGATTCAGGGATTGTCCAATCGCGGAGAATCGTTCGTTCGTCGGTGTTGAATTTACTGAGGACAAAGTCAACGTCGCCAATTTGTCGGCGCAGTAAATTGTCAGTGCCGATGCGGATGTGCCAAAACTCACTGCCAACATGTCGATGCAGTGATTTCAAACCGTTATTGCCAGCACTTTCGCCGCCCTTGCGGACGCGAATTTTGCCAAAATCAAGTGCCATATCGTCATGGATGATCAGCAGATCATCGAGCGTTACCTTATAAAAATCCATGAGCGCTCGCGCTGCGATGCCAACTTCGTTATAATACGTCGTTGGCTTGACAAGCAGGATTTTTTCTCCAGACATGGTCAATTCGGCAATATCAGAAGAGAATTTGGGCTTATTGCTAAATTGTGCACTCTGCTCCGCCGCTAACTGGTCGACCACCAAAAAGCCAGCGTTATGCCGCGTGTATGTGTATTTGTCGCCAGGATTACCGAGGGCTAGAATGACTTTCATACCTTCAGTATATCACCTTGGCTGGGATGGCGTATAATAGCTATATGGCGAAGCGCGATGATGATTTGGAATTTAGTATCAATGCAGCATTTGACGAGGCACGAACGATTGTTGACAAGGTGCCGCTGTATTTGGTAAATGGCTCGCTCGGCGCTGGTAAAACCAGTGTGCTGGAATTCTTATTGCGACAACGTGACTTTACGGGCGCGCGAGTGATTGAAAATGAATATGCCAACGAAAATGTCGATGGCTACCGGCTGGAGGGGTTGGCAGACATGGTGACGACCTTGGCTGGCGACTGTGTTTGTTGCGGCTCGGAGGATGCACTGACCAAGCTGCTGATGGACTTTAGCCGCTATTCCCCTGCGCCAGTGTTCATCGAGGCGACGGGCGTGGCACGGACGATGAATTTGGTGGAGCGACTGATCAGCGCCAAGATGTTTGCCAAGTACGAACTGATGCAGAGTTTTTACGTGATCGATGTGTATGAGATTTTATGCGGTGTTGAGCCAGCGCACGAAATTGAATTGCAAGCGGCGGATGTGATTTTGGTGACCAAGGAAGATCTGCTGAAGGACAGCGAACGGGCTGAATACGAAATAAAACGCCGCGCCCTGCCCTATGCCAAGGTGCTGAGCGCCCCACACGGCCAGTTTGACCTCAGTAAAATCACCACGCCGTCGGGGCTGCTGGCATTTTTTGACCAGTATGATGGCGAGCTCGCGGTGCCGGACAATCCAACCTATAGCGTGGTTGATTTATCGGCCGTCACTGTCAGTGAAGCGGTGTTTGAAAAGCTGTGGCCAGAGCTGTTTGCAGTATATGGTCTCAGGCGGCTGAAAGGTTGTTTTATAAACGATCGTGGTGAGCGGCGGCACATTGAGGCGACGCAGTACCAAATTGAGATTCGTTATGCACACTCGGACGAGGCAGTGAAAATTGTGCTGATTGGTAAGCGAGCAGATGAAATTACACGCGATATTTTACACGTGCACATTCTCATGTACGGTGGATGATTAGCTTTTTCCTGCGGTGTCTGGGCTATCAACAGTGATAGTGTCGTGAAATTCTCCCTCTGGTCTATGAGTTTCACCAGGCTTCACAGTAAGAGTAAAACCTTCCTGTAGTTCGGGAAATGGTCCAAGTAGTCCGCGGGCTGCAACCTCTCCAACTGCTCGCATGAAGTTCTCGACAGCTTGTTTTCGCTCAGCTAGTTCTACTGGATTTTCATCTGCTACTCCTGGTATCTCAACACCAGTAATAACTTCACTAAAGTTGGGATACTTGGTGTCACCTGGTTCTGCTGTAACAGACATGCTTGCACTTGTGCAACCAGTAGCTTTGGACATGTCAAAGATGGATGATTTTTTACCAGCACGGTCAAGTAGTGGTTGGTGGTTACCAGTGTCTCCAGC
>CAUVOA010000017.1:0-8400 GCA_963553545.1 uncultured Candidatus Saccharibacteria bacterium
CGGAAAAGATTGTCTCAATACCACTGGTTGACGAGAAAAATAAGGTTCAGCTACTGACGAATTCTAATATCGCAGGTGCTAGCGTGGTGGTGCCGACCGCTGGAACCTACAACTACACGGCCATTAAAAACTATGTCAAAAAACGCATCAGCCCAACAGCTGAGATGAATGAAGAAGCGAGACTGGTGATATTGAATGGTTCTGGTATCGCGGGTGTAGCAGCCGCTGAACAGACAAAATTGACCAAACAAGAGCTGAATGTGGTCCAGGTTGGTAACTATCCAGGCGGCGTGCAAGCCAAACATACCATCTACGACCTAAGTAACGGCACGAAACCAAAGACTATCGAAAAGTTGAAGCAAACCTATGGTACTAATGTTGTGACCACCATCCCGCCAACCATCAGTAAGTATAACGCTGACATTGTCATCGTCCTCGGTACAGAAAACCAGCGGTAGGAAGCCGCTGGTTTTAGGCTAGACGCTGATGGTTATTATGACTGGTAGCCGTTTGGATTGTTACTTTGCCAGTTCCAGGTGTCTTGGCAGGCTTGCTCAACAGATAGCTCAGCTTTCCAATTGAGTTCTCGTTGGGCTTTGTCGCAGTTGGCATAGCAAGCTGCCAAATCACCAGGGCGACGAGGCTTAATGACGTAAGGAATGTCATGACCAGAGGCTTGAGAGAAGGCTTTGATGATCTCCAGAACAGAGGTGCCATGTCCTGTGCCGAGATTGTATATATTCACTCCCGACTTCATGTGCTCCAGCGCTGCCACGTGACCACGCGCCAAATCGACTACGTGGATATAGTCACGTACACCGGTGCCATCAGGTGTGTCATAGTCATCACCGAACACACCAACCTCATTCAATTTACCAACTGCCACTTGCGCAACGTATGGTAGTAGGTTGTTTGGGATGCCATTTGGATCTTCGCCAATGGTTCCCGATGCGTGCGCGCCGATTGGGTTGAAATAGCGCAAAATAGACACTTCTAGCTCTGGGTTGGCGACTGCAGCGTCTTGCAAAATCTGCTCGATCATGAACTTAGTTTGGCCATATGGATTGGTGATTCCTCGACCGGTTGGTGATTCTTCTGTCAGTGGCAGAGACTCTGGATTGCCATAGACGGTGGCTGAACTGGAGAAAACAATTTTGTTAACATGATGTTTTTGCATGGTTTCCAAAAGAACCAGGCTTGAAACGAGATTATTGTCATAATATTCCAGCGGTTTAGCGACCGATTCGCCAACAGCTTTAAATCCGGCAAAATGAATAACGGCATCAATCTGTTGGTTAGCAAATACCTCTTCTAGCACCGCTTTGTCACGCACATCTGCCTCTACAAACGGAACGGTCGTTTTGGTGATGTGCTCAATGCGTCGTATCACTTCCGCTGAGCTGTTCGACAGATCATCCATAATAACCACCTTGTGTCCGCTGTGAATCAGCTCAATGGCGGTATGAGAACCGATATAGCCTGCACCACCAGTCAACAAAATCTTCATCTTTATTATCCTCCTATTTGGTTGTATTATAAGTATAGCAAGGAATAGAACATATATGAAACTAACAAAAAAGCAAAAACAACTACTCGATTTTATCGAAGGATTTATCAGTGGACAGGGATATAGTCCGACCTTTCGAGAGATAATGCAGGCCTTGGGCTATAAATCAGTCTCAACGGTAGCCAAGCATATTGATGGTTTGGTGGCACAAGGGGCCTTGATCAAGCGAGAGGGTAAAGCCAGGTCGTTGGAGCTTGGTATTGATCACGAGGTTACTACTGGCGCGACTAAGCCGTGGTGGCATCATCTGAAACAAGAAGTCGAAAAACGTGAAGCCGCGGCGGATGAGGCGGCTCATGAGGAAGCAGTTATCTTGAGAAAAGCGTTGGATATCGTCAAAGGTGCCTGATATAATCGTAATTCAGTTCTTTACAATAATGTCATGATACGGTACAATGGCAATACGGTATTCCGGCATAGCTCAGTGGTAGAGCGGTTGGCTGTTAACCAATAGGTCGCTGGTTCGAGCCCAGCTGCCGGAGCCAAGAAAAGACACGTCTACGGAGGTGTTTTTTCTTTGTTCCTTGAAATACGATTCGGTACCATACAAAATTCCACATCAGACTGATACTTTCTTGATTGTTAAAAATAGCAAATCAGACGTATAATAGATGAGTGAAAAAACGTCAAAGTACAAATAAACGTTGGCTATTGGCTGCAGTGGTAGTTGCGGTGCTTCTTGCGGTGAAGGTTGCTGGACGAAACCTGTCCATAGAGCTACCCAAGCATTTCCAGGACTTTATCACCCTGAGCTTGAGTGTCATCATCGAAGCATTGCCATTTGTGATGCTAGGCATGTTCTTTTCTATGGCGGTTCGTGTGTGGTTGCCTCACGACTGGCTGCTTCAGCATTTGCCAAAACAGCCGTTCTTGCGTCGCGCGCTCATCTCGCTACTTGGGGTGTTTATGCCGGTTTGTGAATGTGGTAATGTGCCGTTGGCACGTGGATTGCTTGCTAAGGGCTTAACGCCAGCAGAATCGCTCACCTTTCTTTTGGCGGCGCCAATACTAAATCCTGTGACTATCATTACTACCCAACAGGCATTCTCTGACGATAATACAGTACTGGTTGCTAGGATTTTGGGTGGCTTTTTGATCGCCAATCTCATCGGTTGGATATACAGCTCGACGCGGCAAGAGACCATGTTGCGCCCAGAATTTATCGCTAGTTGCAAAGAAGAAAATGACCATTCAAACAGGCTGGTTGACGCGCTTCATTTTTTCAAGCATGAAACGCGCACCATGATGCCGGCATTGATCATTGGTGCGATGATAGCTGGCTTTATCCAAGTTGTCGTGCCGCGCGAAACCATTTTGCTGTTAGGAAACAGCCCAGCCTGGTCAGTGTTGGTCATGGTGCTACTGGCGTTTGTGGTGTCGATTTGTTCTAGTGTCGATGCATTCTTTGCGCTGGCATTTCGCGGTACGTTTACATCTGGCTCACTAGTTAGCTTTTTGACGTTTGGTCCGATGATTGATATCAAAATGCTGAGCTTGATGCGCACGACGTATCGCCGAACGGTACTAGTGCAAGTGTCATTGTTGGTGGTGTTACTGACGGCGCTGCTGGGATTGGTGGTAAATTATGTATTCTAAAGTATTACACTGGATCAATAAGTTGGACGAATGGAGTGGCATCCTGCTGATGCTAGTTGCCAGTATCGCTACGATATGGCTCTCATTCGAAGAAAAACTCAAGTGGTATATTCATCCGCGCTATGAATTATTTTCCTTGGCGTTAGCGACAACTGGTGTTTTACTCGCCCTCGCCACGATCATCACTCTGCCAAAGCACAATCACAAAACCTCACCTAAACGATATCGGCCATATGCCGCTATGGTGATGGTCATTATCTCGGTCGTCATATTATTAGTGATACAGCCGGCGGCGTTGACCAGCTTGACAGTGAGTCAGCGAGTGATGAATAGTGGGGCGAAGGCAACTGGTGATGCTCGTGAATCAGCCATTCTCAAAGAACGGGGTAGTTATACTAACTTCACCATCAAAGATTGGTCGCTCTTATTATCCCAATCCAGTGACCCAAAACAATACCAAAACAAACCAGCTAAAGTCAGCGGATTTATCACGGCTAGCAATGACGAAAATGTTTTCTTTGTTTCGCGTTTTGTAGTGACGTGTTGTGCTTTGGATGCTCGCCCAATTGGTGTACCAGTGTATAGCCCAGGCTGGCGCAAAACCTTTGCTCCAGATCAGTGGGTAGAGACCAGCGGGGTGTTTATCGCCAATCCAAATACTAACACCACCGATCGTACGGTCCTGTCGCCTGATTATGTCAGACCGATTGATAAGGAGAAAAACCAGTATGTCTATTAGTGTCATGAAAAGAATGCAGCGATGGCAATGGGTGATGGCGGTCGCGATTATTGCTGTTGTTACTATGTTTTTCCTGGTCGACGGGCAAGGTCCACGGTTACGGCGTGCCGAATATATTCCGGCACCAAAATCTGGTAGTGTTGCGCAGTGGCGGTTCTATTTTAATCAGTCAGTCAAAGACCCTTCGCCAGATAATGTTCGTCTGTCAGCCGGGCGCTTATATGGCGTGACGACAACCAATGACGTTGTCACGGTTCAGGTGCTCAAAACAGGCCCAGAACCAACAGAACAGCACGTCACCATCATTGACCTACAGGGTAAATATGGTAATCGCAGCAGCAATATAACACATGTGGTTCGTAGGCCAGACACTTTGTTCTACAGTCCTGCTAAATAATCATCGCTAGCGCATTTGGTCGGAAGCGCAGGCGATAGTATACTAAAGAACATGAGATATATCCTGTTACTTCGGGGAATTAATGTTGGTGGTAAGAACAAAGTCTCGATGAATGACCTTAAAGCAAGCCTCGAAGACTTGGGATATCAGAACGTAGTCACCTATATCAATAGCGGTAATGTTATATTTGACACTGATGATGGCCTGACGACAGTCAAAGAGAATATCGTTATCATGTTAGGGTGTTTTCCGTTTACCATCAAACACGTCGTTCTGACGAAAGATGAGTATCTTGACGAAGTGTCTGGTCTGCCAGAGTGGTGGCATCAGCCTTTGGCGCGAAAAGATGTATTATTTTATACCGATGACGTCGATCCTGAGTATATCAAGGAGAGGATTAGCCACATGCCGCTTCATGATGAGATTGTTCATTTTGGCAAAAAGGCAATCTTTTGGGGTAAATATAGTGAGAAAGAATTTTTACGTACGTCATATCACAAGCTACTGATGAAAGAAAAGTTTTATCCGCTGGTCACCATACGGAATGGGCGGACATTTGATACGTTAGGAAGGATGCTGGGGTAGGTTAGTAGATTTACTAGTCCTAAGTGGTGGTGTAGTTCGCTCGTGTAGGCCTAGTGGTGTAAACGCCTACTATGCGATATACTGAAACTATAGCAAATAATGACTATGAAAAGGAGTCGTTATGAGTGATACTTCACCGCTGATATTACACGGGCTGACCAAGCGCTTTGGTCATAAGCTGGCAGTCGACAATGTATCGCTGGAGCTGCATGAAGGTGAGGTGTTTGGTTTTCTTGGGCCGAATGGTGCGGGTAAAAGTACAACGATTCGGTCGGTGATGGATTTTTTGAGGCCGACGGACGGCTGGGTAGAGTTGCTGGGTGGACGGAATTCCGCGGAACGAACAGCCCTTCATGATCAGGTTGGGTATCTGGCGGGCGACATTGCGCTGTATGAAACTATGACTGGCCGGAAATTGCTGAAGTTTTTGGCGCGGACAGGTCGAAAGGTTGATTGGCGATATGTTGATGAATTGGCTGGGCGTTTTGAGGCGGCGCTGGATCGACCAATTCGCCAACTTTCCAAGGGTAATCGCCAGAAAATTGGTCTAATTCAAGCCTTTATGCACCGCCCGAAACTGCTGATTTTGGACGAACCGACCAGCGGGTTGGATCCGCTGATGAAACAAGTGTTTTACGATTTGGTGCGCGAAGTTTCCGAGCAAGGCGCGACGGTATTTGTCAGCAGCCACGATCTGACTGAAGTGCAAAAAATTTGCCACCGTGCCGGTTTTATTCGTGATGGAAAATTGATTGCTATTGAACACATCGCGACCATGAAACATCTGGCGACTCACCGCTACATTGTGACCTTTGCTAAAAAACCGTCCCTGGCGGCAGCTAAAAAATTACCATCCATCACCGACGTTCAACACCGTGGCGACGAATACGAATTTACCGTCAAAGGTGACGCGGCAGAGTTTGTCTCGTTCATCGCCGAATACAAACCAAAACTATTGCGCGAATCAGAACTAGAATTGGAAGAATTATTCATGCGGTATTATGAAGGCGAGGAGGCAAAGCGATGATACGGCAGACGGTGCGGCAAAATTACAAATTGCCGCTGTTTTTGGGCGTTGGAATTAGCGTTGTGGCAGTATTGTTTTCAACGCTGTTCAATAAATTTAGCGATCAATTAAGTCCATTCATCAATATGATGCCAGCCGGCATGAAAGCGGTAGTTGGCGACTTGGCGATTGGCACCACGCCAGAAGGCTGGCTGAGTATTGAGCTATTTCCACTGGTGGCGATGGTCGGGGTGGTGATTACAGCGATTATTTTGGGCGCTGGGATGATTGGCCGGGAAGAAGATTCAGGGACACTGGAGTTGCTGCTTGCTAGTCGGCGGACTCGGGTGACGATTGTGCTACAAAAATATGTGGCGATGGCGGGGTTATTGGTGATTCCCCCCGTGCTATTGTGTATGACGATTGCGCTCATCGGTCCGCTGTTCGACTTTCATCCAAACCTCACGCACGTTGCTGGGGCTTGTGTGAGCTTGTGGTTTTTGGGGCTTAGTTTTGGTAGCCTCACCTTTGTCACTCAGGCGGTGACGGGCAAGCGCGGGCTGGCTGTCGGCGTTGGTAGCCTGATTTTTCTATCGATGTACGCCCTGTCAATCACCGCCAAACTGATCGAAAGCTGGAAAGATTACGACGTTTGGTCGCTCATTCATTATTACAATATTCCGGGGACCTTGATGGACGGATTGGACTTAGGGAAATTGGTCGTTTTAGCCTTGGTAAGTTTGATATCATTTGGCGTGGCAGTGATCGGATTTTATCGGCGAGACACGGGAGTGTGATACAGAAACTGTCGTTATATGACCTGGCATAAATCTGTTTGATGATATCGCGCTAATAGAGTAGGTATATTTAAATGTTATAATTCCCCATATGGAAACACTACCCAGCTATAACAAACTATTAACCGACAACGCCCTGTATTGTGCAGCAGTGGAACTTGGTGTCGACTCTTCCGACCTGCGAGTTACGCCAGTCAGTGGCGGCTTTTCGCGTAATCGCCGCGCCTTGGTGTCGGCGGGCGATCGGACGATTTTTGTCAAAGAAGTTGATGTTGATGTACTGCCGGACGACGGCGAGCGGGAATTAGCTTGGCTAAAAAAAGATTATGAAGTGATGCGGTTACTGCAGAAAGTTCACCCAAAATTTGTTGCTGACTGGATAAAACTGGATGGCAACGGGCATGTGCTGATGACCAGTAGTTATGCGTCAGCCGACGGCTGGTTGTGGCGGCCGCCAGCGGAAAAATCTGTGGCCAAGCGATATGTTTCAGCAGTAGTAACAGCGACTCGAGAGCTGGAACAAACAGAGCTGCCGCACGCGGTGATTGAGGAGCTATATCTACAGCCATTTGTAGCGACAGAACTCGGCCTGGATGACGGCATTGACCGGGTTATTGCTGATGCTGATATTCGCCGTCAGCTGATCGATAATTACCAAACATTATTGCCGGATCAGTCAGAAGTCAACCAGCGGCGCTGCCAAAAGATAATAGAGTTGCTGAGTAGGAGTGATGAATTAGCCGATATTTCGGTACGTGCTAAACACTTTGCCAAACAGCCAGAAGATTGCTTTAACCACAGTGATGTTCGCAGTGATAACTTGGCGTTTCATCCGCAAACTGGTGAGTTGAAATTGGTTGATTGGAATTGGGCTTCCTATGCGCCGCGAAGGTCTGGGGCAACGGAGTTTTTAATCGATATGGCACGGCACGGTCAGGACGTAACGCCATGGCTAGACGAACTGAATACAGAAATGCTGGCGTCGTTTGTCGGGTTTTATCTTATCCGCAGCCTCAAACCACCGCTCCAGCCAGGCGATAATCTTCGCCAAATGCAGGCATTATCGGCTGCCGCTGCTTATGATTTGCTGGAGCTTACATGATGACTCCACTTATCATTCTCCGTGGTAATTCTGGCTGCGGTAAAACTAGCACGGCACGCTTGCTCCAGCGTCAACTAGGCTACGGCACGATGTTGGTGTCGCAGGATATGGTGCGGCGGGAAATGCTACGCGTGAAAGATAGCGAAAGTAACCCGGCAATTCAGCTGATTTATGATCTGTGTATGTACGGCAATAACGTTGGTTATACGGTGATTTTGGAAGGTATTTTGAGTAATAAAAAGTACGGTGAAATGCTACATCGGTTGCTGAATGATTTTCAGGGCGAAAAATTGATTTATTATTTTGACATATCATTTGAAGAAACGGTGCGTCGCCACGCCACAAAGCCAAACGCTCGTGAATTTGGTGTATCGGAAATGCGCCAGTGGTGGAAAGATCAAGATGTTTTGGGCGTGTCGGGTGAGCGGCAAATTGGCGAACAGCTGGCTCAGGCAGAAATTGTTGATATGATCTGCCGCGACGTCTTGGCGTTATCAGAGGGAGTAAATACTTCCGCATCTCACATGTAAATAATACAATGTATTTTCGTTGACAGACGCTATATATTGCGTGTATATTCTATATTAAGCACTACATATGGTGTTTTAGAA
>CAUVOA010000018.1:0-8253 GCA_963553545.1 uncultured Candidatus Saccharibacteria bacterium
TGGTAGAAACGTCTATCTGTACACTTTTCTACCTATTGACACTATTTATGCGGCGATATATGCGGTATTTTATGTCTATACTTTGGCGTTTTTCCTGCGGTGTACTGTGCCTAATTGGTGGAACCATACTCGATGGCTAGTATTGCTTCCTGTTCTAGGTGCTATATGTGACTGGTTGGAAGATATGTGTTTTGCTTTCATGCTTATCCAGCCTTCAACATCCGTAAATCCGTTATTAGTAACAAGCACTTCGCTACTAACTAAAGCAAAATTTGTCTTGGTGTATTTGTCGTTATCAATTGTGTTAGGGCTAGTACTAGGCTGGTTAGTGTGTTGTGCTCGTGTCAAGCGACGCCAGGAATAGTAGGTGTAAGCGTACAGCTGGAACCTTGTGTGCTATAATAACCATATGCATATTATTCTTGGTGGGACAAGTGGGCTTGGTCTGGAGATGGCTAGGCAGCTCAGGAAAAATGGCAAGCGTGTGTTAGTGCTGGGGAAGACGCATAACGCTCAGGAGCACGGCGAGGGCTTCCCGTTGGACGTGTACTATTCCGAGCAGGTTGAAGCAGCTCCGGCACGGATTGAGCAGATTTTGGGCGGCGACGCCATTGAACAATTCGTCTGGGCAGCGGGCTATGGCTGGCGTGGTAATTTCGAGGATCAGCCTGACGCGCGCTCCATGGCTGAGGTGAACTTTGCTGGGCCGTTACCGCTGGTGCAGTGGGCGTGGCGCAAGATGGCCCGTCAAAACCAGAAGTCAGTGTTGACCATCATTGGCTCAACCAGTAGCGTCAAAGCTCGCGCTGACGAAGCGGTATATGTCGCAACCAAGCATGCTCAAGCAGGATTGGCGCGCAGTTTAGGTATGCAGGCGGATGAGCAGAAATTACCAGTGAGAGTTGCCTTATTTTTGCCGGGCGCCATGAAAACACCGTTTTGGAATGGTCGGGAACTGCCAGTTGACTATCTGTTCTTTAACGACCCAGCCAAAGTGGCCGCGCACATCATCACCGCGGTTAATCACCAGCAGCAGCCATTCCTCGAATGGGCGTTACCAAAGGGTACGTTGACGTAGGTTTTTTTCGTGATATAGTCAAGCTATGGAACTGATGGGTATAAACATTGTCGTTATTGGTGGCGGTACAGGTAGCTTCACATTACTGAGTGGATTAAAAAATTATACACACAACATCACTGCCTTGGTCAACATGGTCGACGACGGTGGGTCGACTGGGCAGCTGAGAGATGAATTGGGGGTTTTGCCGGCTGGTGACGTCCGCCAGTGTTTGGTGGCGCTGAGTACTTCGCCAAAGGTGAGAGACCTGTTCAACTACCGCTTTGACGAGGGTAGTCTCAAAGGACACGCGTTTGGTAACCTCTTCATGGCAGCCTTGGAGAAAATGACTGGTAATTTTACTGAAGCGGTCAAAGTCGCTGGAGAAGTGCTCAATATTCGAGGGCGAGTAGAGCCGATTACATTTGACAATATAACGCTTGTTACGCGGCTGGCTGACGGTACGGTTGTGAGAGGTCAACACGAGGCTGAATCATTGATTATCCCGGTTGGCGAACGTCCGTGGCTGGATTTGGAGCCGACTGCTCGCATCAATCCTCAGGCACGGCAGGCGATATTGGACGCAGATTTGGTGGTGATTGCGCCGGGGTTGCTGTATGGTAGTCTGGCGCCGGCTTTGTTGGTCAGTGGCGTAACGCGTGCGCTCGCTGAGACCAAGGCTAAAAAGGTATACGTTTGTAATTTGGTGAACAAGCCTGGTCAGACTGATGAGTTCACGGTTGCGGATTATGCCAGTGAAATTGAGCGGTTTGCGGGCGTCAAATTGGACCACGTATTGTATAACAACCATCGTCCGTCGCAGGAATTGATTGATCGGTACGCTAAAGATGGTGAACTGTTGGTCGAATGGAACAAAGAAGAGCTAAAAAAGAAGCATTTTTACGCTTCAGGCAAACGATTGATTGCTGATGAGATTTGGGAAAATACTAACGCTTCTAGCGACCCCCTGGCAGCACAACGTAGTTTGATTCGACACGACGCTGACAGAGTGGCACGCGAGTTGATGCGAATTTATTTTGCCTAGATGAATTAAAACTGCAGAGGGAGTACTATACTTGCAAAATATTATGTTTTGTGATATAGTGTAATCTGTTAACCATGACGGATAATACACAAAATTCAGCAAAGACGATTGATAATTCTGGTAACTTCTCTCGGAGAGGTGAGATATTTTATCATTCTGAAGCCTTATCTAGGGAACTAGTGGAGACGTTCGGTGGTCATCATATGACGCCAGCGCGTCGTTCGGCGGCAAGACTGATCATAGAGATGCCGACGGACATTGAGGGGAACGAACGGATTGATTACATCACCTCGGCACTTGATAATGATGAAACGATAGTCAGTGAGACCCAGCGAGACGTAGTGATTGGTATCCTTGAGGATTACGAAGTCTTACAAGGTTTGTTTGAATCATATATTGAAGGAGTTGACGAGACGACACTGCAAGGTAAAGCATTGCGGCTGGAGGATGGTCAGCAAATCCCTGGTGACTTAGGAAAAGACAATACGCAAAGTCCGTGGTCTGAAAATCCGCCGATGCCAGTACCGCGTATCGATGATTTGATCAAAACGTTCTCAACTAAGGGTGAGGGTGCTCAGGGTATTGGACTAGAAACAGCGATGATCGTTGGGGCGGTAACACTTGCCAAATTAAAGACTACTCCATATCACGACGCAGCAGTTTACAAACAGGCAGTGTTTGCAAAAAACTTTTTGATCCCGGTATGTAGTATTGTTGGGCTTGATAATCTAGAGTCTGAGTTGAATGACGAAGTAGATATCATTACTGGGCGAAATATTGGTGATGGTATGGATGGTAGCGATTTGAGCAACGACATTGATCCATTGATTGATGAAGTCGATAGGGTTGAATCGCTACATTTTGGCCCTAAGGACTCGGTCGATCCTGAGCGATTTAATTTTGCTATGAATAATATTAAGCAAATTTTTTCTCGGTTGCTTGGTAAACCAGATTTGCGGCCAGCTGTGGAGACGACCTCACCCCACAATACGCTGTTTGAGGTTGGTACTGTGACTCTGCAAAGCGGTAGTAAGCTAGAAGCGCGAGCTCGCGGTAAGGGACGAGGCTCGTATTTGAGAAAGTTTCTAAGGCGTATAGGATATTATGAGCCACATTCTCAACCACTGAAGGATGAGGGAGAATTCCATCCGATTGATCTATACGGCATGGTGGTGATTGCTGAGGATGATACGCAGATGGCTGATGCATATGTTGAGGCAGTGGTTAATGCTTTGAATGACGAGAATATTACGCCATATCCGTCACCTGGACGCGATAAGGAATGCTTTGTTATCAAGGGGTCTCCAGAATTTCAGGAGAATATTCGCAGGGCAGTCTTTGAGAGGATTCCTGACGCCGACATGGAATTATTTAGTTTTAAAGACAGCGGCAGGGACTTTACTGACGCAAAAATTACTGGTTTTTCTGAGACGGGTGACAAGCGTGTGCCATTTGCACCATTTGAAATGCAGTTCTCGACGCCAGATGCTCGCTTGGTGGCACGAACTGGTAAAAAGGCGGCGCACTTCTTCTTTAAACTGCGCAAGATATATGGTGATTTAGTGAATATGACTGACGAGACAGCTGATGCAATAATTGACATTTGGCAGCGTAAACAGGATTACTTTACGAGCGCTGAAGATGGTTCTAAGGAAGATCATCTGACAAACCAGAGCCGTGAACGAGTAGCGCACTTTAAGGAGGAGGCGCTAGATAGGCGTAAATCTTTGCTTAAACGCGTTCGTGATATGGCTAGACGAGCGCTGAATGGTATATAATTACCTATATGACGACTTACTACACTGATGGTTCTGCTAGCCCCAATCCTGGTCCGGGTGGGTTTGCGGTGATTCGTGATCTTGAGCCGTGGATTTTGGGCTCAGAGGACGGTGAGACGACGAATATTCGCATGGAAGGCAAGGCGCTGATTGCGGCGCTTCAGGACGCGGACGGTGCGCCGTGTGTGATTTATACTGACAGCGAGTTTTGGATCAATGTGGTGACTAAGTGGGCACCCGGCTGGCAGCAGCGCGGCTGGACAAAGAAGGGTGGCGAGATCAAAAATCTGGACATCGTGCGTGAACTATATGAGCTGTATTCAAATTCGCAGGCGGAACTCCGCTGGGTGCGCGGTCACGAGGGCGATGAAGGTAATGAACTGGCGGACACCTGGGCCAACCGAGCGCGTGAAGGCGAAAGATTGACTAAATAATACATTTCTGATATAATATAAACATGAGCGAATTACACGTGCCAGACCACGTGCAGCTTGAGTTGCATCCATTTTACTCCTATCCAGATTCGGCTGATTTGCTGTACGCACGCCTTGGTGTTGCCACGGCGGTTGATCTTCGTGGCGATGCATTATATGTCAGGGCGGGTGTTGGTGATAGTAAGGATCACGGTAAACTAGCTGGCAAGGTTGATCCAGGTAGTGATAAAAATATAGTACTACCGTCTGAGATGTATGCAAAGCAGGGAATAGTGACTACATGGTATTATCCTAACATGGGAGACAGGCTTGAAGGGCTGGCTGGTCCGATGGTGAAGAAAGGTCTTAACCCAGAGGCCAACCTGACACGTGAACAGACGACGCAGTGTTTAAAAATGGCGGCCTTGGCAATCGGTTTATTTGTAGTCCAACCGCCACATAAGGTATTGAAACAGGAAGATCTCAGTAAGATTGTGGTTGATGAAACAATGTTGACTGAAGCAGATAGACAATTTGGTCGATATATAACCTCCTAGCTGGCGGTGTCTAGTAAAAATTGCTATACTAGGGCAATGGAAGAAGTGAGGGAAACGACTGATATTTTTTTGTGGGCGAATCAAACTGACGCGAAAAAGAACGATTTACAGATAGAGCTGTTCTTATTTAATAAAAATTACACGCCGTATTTCATGCCCCTGAAGGGAGATGTTGAGCAGCAGCTGCGACCGTTATTCTTGTTTGATTATATTAATCAAGTTACTTTGGGTGCGGGCACTGGCCTTAGTGTGCGTGATTATGAGCTGAGTGAAGCGGAAGACAACGTGCTGCTGCGAACAGACCTCGCCAGGGTCGGCCGAGCGGAAACCTTAATTCATTTGATCGAGCATGAGCGTGATGACATCGTGGAGTTCTCGGAAGCTGAGCATGAGTTCAAGCGAATGAAAGGCGTGCTGGCACGGTTTACTGACCCGAATGATCCAGAAAAAGTCTTTTATACAGCGAAGCTAATCCAACAGGGACAGACGCTCAAAAGCGCGCTAGCGTGGGAGTTTTCTGACGGCAAGTTTGGCGCGTTTAAGGCGGAAGTCGGTTTTAAGGTGCCGGATGATAACCAGGTGCTGATCATCGGTCAGGATATTTTCGCCTTTAATCCAGGCAAGTTTGAGCGGATGTTTGGCTATGAGTACAAGAAGCAGGTGATTGCCGATAAGAAAGTGGCGGAAATTGAAAAGCAATATAAGCTAAGTTTTCCTGAAGGGCTGGACCTGAATGCGCTGGTCAAGGAGCGCAAAAAGACCATCAATAAGTTGCAGAAATTGGAGATCGGCGAGGTTAAGCAAGAGCAGGTGCTGGACTATGCTGATGAGATGCAGCTGGAGCTAATGAGCGATGATAACGGCGCGATCATCATCATGGATGGTAATGACCTGGATATGTTTGTGAACTTGATCAACGAGGATTATATCGAGAGCAAAATTACCGGCAAGCGCTACGAAATTAAATCGAAAAAACTGCTGGGTGAGCCTGAGGGTGAACCGCCGCGAGGTTAGCTATGGATCAAGAATTAGCGCTGGCGATTTTGATGAGCGGTCGGTCGGCGCTGCTGACGGGTGCGGCTGGTACCGGTAAGACGCACCTGCTGAACACGTTTATTGTACAGGCGCGTGACCAGGGCAAAAAGGTGTCGGTAACAGCGACGACGGGCTTGGCGGCGACGCATTTGGGCGGCAATACTATTCACAGTTGGAGTGGTATTGGTGTCAGTGATCACTTGGCGAACAACTTTTTTGATCGGCTGTCAAAAACGCGACGTGAGGTGATTACGAAGACTGATGTGCTAGTGATTGACGAGATTTCCATGCTGCATGATTTTCGGTTGGACATGGTTGACCGGGTGCTGCGCGGCGTCAGAGAAAACGACCAGCCGTTTGGTGGTGTGCAGCTAGTGATGAGTGGTGACTTTTTCCAATTACCGCCAATTAATCGTCCGGGTGAGCAGGGCGGTGGTTTTGTGGTGTACTCGGAAGCGTGGCAGGAGTTACAGCCGGCGGTGCTATATCTGGAGCGGCAATATCGGCAAAATGACGAGCAGCTCCTCGAGATTTTGACGGCACTGAGGAATGACGATATCAGGCGGCATCATGCTGAGACGTTGCTGGCGCGGACTGAAGTCGAGTTGCCTGATGGCGATATCACCGAACTACACACCGTCAATGTTGATGTCGACGCCATTAATAGCCAGAAGCTGGCGGAACTGGCGGGTGGGGAACGAATGTACCAGCAGACGACGACCGGTTCAAAAGTATATGTCGAGAACTTGCAGCGGTCGGTGCTGGCGCCGAGCGAACTGGTGTTGAAACTGGGTGCGTTGGTGATGGCGGTGAAAAATTCGCCGCAGAAATTGTACGCCAATGGTAGTATCGGCACGGTGGTTGATTTTGAGCCGCTGACGGACTACCCGATTGTGGAGTTTCGTAACGGCCGGCAGGTGACGATGCTGCCAGATGTCTGGGAGCTGCGTGACGGCGAACGCAAGCGGGCGAGTATCTCGCAGGTGCCGCTGCGGCTGGCGTGGGCTATCACCGTGCATAAAAGCCAGGGTATGACCTTGGATACGGCTCGGATTGACCTGAGAAAGGCGTTTGTTGAGGGCATGGGCTACGTGGCCTTGAGCCGGGTGCGGGATTTGGATAATTTATATTTGTATGGAATTAATCGTAAGGCGCTGGAAGTTTCGCCGGATGCGCTGGCGATTGATGAGGTGTTGCAGCGGGCAAGTAGTGAAGCGGCCAAGCACTATCGTCCGATGCTGGAGGATATGAAGCGAAAACAGTCAGCGCCGAAAAAATCAGGCAGGAAATCTCAGTCTGGCAGCTGGCAGCAAAAAATTGCCAAAATGCGCGAAACGCATCCGAAGGCCTATATGCCGTGGGAAAAAGCCGACGATGACATTCTCAAACAGGAGTTTTTGCAGGGCGCAACCATCCAGCAACTTAGTCAAAAACTTGGTCGCCATGAAGGCTCAATTCGCATGCGACTACAGAAGCATTTTGGGGAGGATATCGTAGTGTAAGCAGAGTATACGGTATAATGATAGATATGACGGATGCAAAACGATCAAATCCAAGCTTTCCGAAACGATTTTTATGGGGTGCGGCTATTTCGGCGCACCAGACGGAAGGAGGCTTGAACAATCAGTGGACCGCCTGGGAACTGGAAAATGCTAAAACGTTAGCCACGCAGGCACCATACAGCTTTGGACGGACTGCTATGTGGTCGCATGTGGAAAAAGAGGCTACCAATCCTGACAATTATGTTTCAGGCACCGGAGTTGAACATTATTCGCGGTATGAAGAAGACTTTCAATTATTGGAGCAAATGGGGCTTAATTCATTTCGGTTTGGAATCGAATGGGCTCGTGTGGAGCCAGAAGAGGGCGCGTGGGATGCATCGGTGATTGATCATTACCGCACCTATTTGAAACGGTTGAAAGAATTGGAAATCACCCCTGTAGTAACACTGTTTCATTTTACCTTGCCAGTTTGGTTTGCCGAGAAAGGTGGCTTTGAGAGGCGAAGTAATGTAGCTTATTTTGTGCGATTTGTGGAAAAGATTTTCGATGAGCTGGGTCGTGATCTGGAGTGGATTATTAGTATCAATGAGCCGCTAGTATATGTCGGGGAAAGTTATTTTCAGGGGGTGTGGCCGCCAAATCAAACTAAAAAATTACTTGGATTTAAGGTGTTGATGAATCTGATACGGGCGCACAAACAGGTCTACAAGCTTGCGTGCAAAAATCGCCGCCACAAGGTGTCGATGGCTCATAATCTATCGTACATTTACGCTGGGGATGACGCTTGGGTGTCGCGGCTGAGTGCCCGAGTGGCTGACTACTTTATCAATCAGTGGATCGTTCGGCGAGTACGCAAGCATAGTAAT
>CAUVOA010000019.1:0-7748 GCA_963553545.1 uncultured Candidatus Saccharibacteria bacterium
CTTTAGCATTAACAAACTTTGTGATTCTCCCTTCGTCCAGCCAGCGCCGCTCATAGGATGTGAGGATCTTATAGTCATCAGCCAGCTCAGACTCATGCAAATCAAATGTCAACTCCTGCAAAGACCACCCTTGGCTAACCAGCTGCTCCAAGCTCCAACAAAAGAAATCAGTGTTATCGTGTTTGATGAGCAGCACGCCCTCTGACGATAATAGGTTGCGGTACACTGCAAGAAAGTGCGGATGAGTTAATCGCCGGCCGGCTGAATGTTTTCGGGGGAATGGGTCAGAAAATGTTAGCCAAATGGTCTCGAGTGATGCCGGAGCAACCAATTGATCAATTTGATCAGCCCGCGCTCGCACAAAAAAGATATTTGCCAGTCCGCGTGCCTCAGCCTCTCGGGCACCCTTTTGCAGGCGATCACCTTTGACATCAAGCGCCATCACAATCTGTTCTGGATGCCGCGCTGCCTGCTCGACCGCAAACAAGCCATTGCCCGCACCTATCTCCATCACCGTCGGCTGTTTATCTAACTGATTCTTCACTGCCAGCCATTCGTCATATTCAAAGCACAATGGCGAATTGGCAAACAAAGCAAATTTATATTTCTTGCGTTTACGGGTGATGATGAACTGATTCGGATCGACAAAACTCATATTATTCATTATACTAAATCTATTATGGATACGCTTACTAAGTATATTTTAGATTCCTCCAATTTCGATGAGTGGCTGAAGCAAAATGGTCTGGGTTGGCTGATGGAGCAGCGTTTCATCGAGGCATGGAGTACGGTTATCGGCGCCATCATCGCTTACTATATTGGCCGCGTGCTGCTAAAATGGGGCATCAAAAGTGTTGTGCGGTCGACAGCAAAGCATCGAGATTGGCACAAAAAGGATATCGAAAAACGCCAGGAGACCCTGATTCAATTGCTCCGCAGCTTCTGGCGAATTTTGATGATTGCCTATGCGTTGGCAGTGGTTGCAAATAAACTCTTTTTGGTCGATCTATCACCGCTCTTTGCCAGTGCCGGAATCATCGGTGTGGCGTTGGGTTTTGGCGCCCAGTCGCTAGTCAAGGACTTCCTGGCTGGTATCTTCATCATCGCCGAAAATCAATACCGCGTTGGTGATGTTGTCGACATCATGGGTGCAGTTGGCAAAGTAGAGCGCGTTGGTACCCGCTCGACAGTCGTGCGTGACACTGATGGTAATGTCCATTACATTCCAAACGGTACCATCCAGCAGGTCATCAACAAAACCATGGGCTACAGTATCTCTCGGTTTATCCTACAGCTCGATCCGTCAGTTGATATCTCAGCCGCCACCGAAATTATCAATGACATTGGCTATAAACTGTCACTGGAAAAATCCTGGAAACGAAAAATCATCGACCCACCAAAGTTTACTTCACTGGGCGATATCACCGGACATTCAGTGGAAGTGATTATTGCTGGTAAAACTCAGCCCTCAGACCAATGGAGTGTCACTTCAGAAATGCGGCGGCGACTGCTGCGTGAGTTCGAAAATAACGACATCAAACTAGCCACGCTACCGCTCACCACCAATGGACCGTTGAAAAAATAGTTATTGATTTGACTGACTTTGGGTAATTCCTAGACTAGCGTCACTTAGCGCATCAACTGAAAAATTCTGCGAGCTTGTAGTTTTTTCAGCCTCTGCTTTGTACAGCTTCATAAATTCGTCTATGGTTGATTTGGTGATTTCACCCTGCGCCGAAAATCCCTCGTCTAGCGCCTTACCTTGATCGATCTTTGAGCGCATCGACTTGTACTCTGGGCGGCTCAAATCCAACCGCGAAGCTCCTGATGCGTAGTAGATAAACATCGACAAAGTCACCAAGATCGCAGCTAGCAACACCGAACCTGCGATAAATGCCGGCAATTTATGCTCCATTATTTGCTGGCGTATCACTTGAGTTTTTCCTTTATCTTTTCGACTTTAGTGCCATACTCAGCAATAATGTCGTTGAGCTCGCGAACTGATGATGACAATTTGAGCCGTGCATCACGAGCAATGTTGAACTGAGCATAAAAATCAGTTGGCTGATTTTTGCAATCAATCTTCAGAAGCGCTGCCAAGGCAGATTCATATTCATTATACCGAGAGGAGAACAATGACCGACCCTTTTCGAACCGACTCGTCAAAGAAACGAGGTCTGCAGCATCAATCTTGTTCACTGCTAAGCGACCGTTCATGCGTGCCATCAGGCGCGAAGAAATATCATTGTACGCTTGACCGGTGTTTACTCGTAAAATTGCGTCACTATAATGCAGTCGACTGAGATTTCCACGAATATCCTGGCAATTGGCTTTGATGGCATCGATCCCATTTGCAGATTCGGCTTGACCATCAAGCGCTTTCACAACAACCGAGGACCCGACAATCACACCAAAAACAATCATCAAAAACGCGAGACTTGTAACAGCTTGTTTCATCTGTTCCATTGTCCCGCGTTTTTGGATTGTTGTCAAATTATTTCAGGCTTTTTTCAACGTCTCCCTTGACGTCGTGAGCCGCTTCAGTGGTAGCTTTACCTACTTTTTGTGCCCCAGACTTCAGAGAAGCAGCCGTGTCTTTTGCCACCGTCTTTGCCTTTGCTGCACACTTGTCAGCATCTTTTTTCAACTCGTTAGCTTTTTTCTTTAAGTCTTTGCGAGTTTCCTTACCACTTTTTGGTGCAGTCAATACACCAGCCGCAAAACCAGCCACCGCAGCACCTAAGACAGTTAATACTTTTTTCATAGTTTCTCCTTTGTTTGTTTATTGTTAGATTTTACTGATGAATCCTTGCTATTTCCGCCGAAAAAGCCGAGAAGCTTCAGTAAAGACTTTTCTTGGTGACAGCCATTCTGTAGCTTGTGCAATATTGTGCGCTGCTGTTTCAGCTTGGCTGGCAATACGTTTGAGTTTTACCAAGAGCGAGATTATTATACTGAATAAGATGATGATCGCCACCGAATGGACCACAATCACCGCAGTCATCAGTATAATAACTGTTTGCATGTCTTCCATACCTTTCCTTTGATTTGTTATTTATGTTCGTCGTATCGACTGGTTATTATGATAGCATAGACGGTTTAAAATGTCAATACTTATATCATCGGCTGATGAGACCGTCCCGCCGCAAGCCATCCAGTGCCGCCGCAAATCGCGGGTCATCCTGTAATTCAGCAGTGATTTCAGCGAGTGGCTGCCCGCCAACATACCGACGCAAAATCTCACCACGCATCTGGCGGAGACTGCCGGTGAATTGTGATTGTTTGGTGTAGTGGCGACTAGCGGACAATTTACCCTTGCCCTGAGCTTTCAATTCATTGCCATAATCCATCAGCGCCCAAAACCACTGGCGCGGATTTGCCCGGTCCATCGTCTGCTCAACAACAGTCAGTATGTCGCGATCTGCTACCGCTGTCTGACCCGCAAAGAAATGATTGAGATAGACGGTACGAATATTTGTCTCAATGAACGGTGTTGGCACTTGATAGGCATAGTTCATGATGGCACCAGCGGTATTGATACCAATACCCGGCAATGCAACGAGATCATCTAGTGTAGTCACCGGGGCGCCAGCGGCAATGGCTTGTGCTGCGCGGTGAAGATACTGGGCGCGACGGTTATAGCCCAGCCCCTGCCACGCACGCAGCACCTCGGTCAACTCGGCCGCTGCCAGTGACTCAATGTCCGGAAACGCTGCGGTAAACTCTTTGAACTTCGTCAATACGCGAGCAACCTGGGTTTGTTGCAACATCAGCTCACTCACTAACACATAGTACAAGGTTGGCTGATCGCGCCACGGCATTGGTCGGTAGAGCTCGCGGCCTTTTTGGTGGATCAATTCCCGGAAATTATCAGTCGTCATTGCTTTAGTATACGCGAATAAACCCCTCAAAGGCTAATTGTGCTATAATGGCACGGTTATGAACATATTTTTTAGACGATACATTTCAGAATTTGTGTACGGTGCGGTTGACGGCACGGTCACAACCTTTGCCGTTGTGGCAGCTTCGGCCGGAGCCGGCATCTCCAGCGCGGTTATCCTCATTTTAGGCATTGCAAACCTCATCGCCGATGGCTTTTCGATGGGCGCCAGTGCCTACCTGGCAGCCAGCGCTGAGCATGAAGATTCGGCCCGCGATACCCAAAAACGAGCTTCGCCCAAAATCATTGGTGCGGTTACTTTCCTGGCTTTCGTCGCCGTCGGTAGTGTGCCAGTATTGCCGTACTTGATTGACGTCGTTGCAGGCTCAAAAGTGCCAAACACCACCTTGTTTTATATCAGCTCTGCACTAACAGCGGTTGCTTTCCTGACGATTGGCTTCATTAAAGGTAAAGTCGGCAAGCAATCGCCATGGCGAGAAGCCGCCATCACCCTGCTCCTCGGCGCAGTCGCCGCTGGACTGGCCTACTTTGCCGGCGATGTGTTGGCAGCGTGGCTGGGTGTTCAGTTATAATCCTGTGAGCATTCTGTCCTCGATAGTTGAATTGAATGTTAACTCTAGCATTTTCTCAATATCTATACCAATATCCTGATATAACTCAGTAGTATTTTTCGTCATCAAATCATTTTTGGTATAGCCCAAAAGTTTCGCAGTGTTTATCACTTCCTCTACGCTATTACCCTCTATTTCAATGTATGGTTTTAGCTTCGGCCAGTGGTCAATGACGACCTGGACGCCATCCAAGTCATATTCTTGGCGTTTATTTTCTTGATAGCCGCATGGTTTAATGCCAATCTTTGCTAATATCTCCAGGGTTGTTTCTAGGTCGGAGACTTCAACCTCCCACTCGTGAGTCCCATCAATAGCGTCAGTAGTTATTTCTTTGACAGTCAGAGTAGTATGTTGCCATCGGAGCGCAACCGTACCCAGCGATTTGGTATCGCCGGAATTGTATCAAATACATAACGGTGAAAATTATAATTACCAATCTCTTTAGCACCGAGTTTTGCCAATTTCCCAGCGATATCGGCTGGATCAATATCATATATTTTTGCTTCGTATTCTATATTCGACATTGATTGCATAGCCTTTTATCATCTCCTGCTGTGTTACATTAATTTACGGCCACCATTTCAGCAAAAAATCCCGATAACCTGGCGCGAGTTTGTCGGCAGTCTCAACTTCTACCCGCGTCAGCCAGACGGGACCTGCTTCGCTACCATCACAGGCCTGGTCCGGCAGCTCAATATCACCGTCAATTGTGGCTGTATAGCCAAGGATGATTTTATGGTTTTTAGCAGTGGTATCATATGGGTCGCGCACATAAAAGTCAGCCGGCGTCGCATCAATGGTGATACCTAGTTCCTCGCGCAACTCCCGCTCCAGCGCTTCATCCGGCATTTCGCCAGCGTCGATATGCCCGCCCGGCAGACCAAACCCCGCATCACCCCAATGCCGCATCAACAAAGTGCGTTTGCCGTCACGGCTATACAGCGCCACTTTTACACTGACTTCATGTCGATCATACATTACTTCCAGTATAGCCGTTTGGCTATTATTCGGCAATTTATTCATGCTACAGTAGAGATATGAATAGTCATTCTCCCTCGTCTGCCATACCCGGTGTCAATCTGGGTGGTTGGCTGGTGCTCGAAAAATGGATGACGCCAAGTGTATTCGCCGGAACAGACGCGACCAACGAATATGAATTGTCTAAAACCGTGGATGGCCAAGCGCGCATCCAACAGCATCGACAAACATTCATCCAGGAAACTGATCTCAAGTGGTTGGCGCAAGCTGGCATACGACTACTGCGACTGCCAATTGGTTATTGGGCGCTCAAGGATCAGCCACCGTATCTATCAGCAAAACCGCAACTTGATTGGCTGATGGACATGGCTCAGCACTATAACTTACAGGTTCTTCTCGACCTCCACGCCGCACCTGGTGCTCAAAATGCCAGCGACCATAGCGGTAGTGGCAACACTGGTAGAGTTCAATGGTATCAACGCGCCAATCAGCAAAAAACCACGCAGATACTGCTAGATATCGCCAATGAATACGGCGAGCATCCCGCGCTATGGGGCATTGAACTGCTCAATGAGCCCCTGGTGAACACCCGACGCGAACGATGGCAACTGTGGTGGTGGACACACAAAACGAGCCGGAAATTGCGTAGTAAATTGCCGCCTCATGTGCACATCGTGGCGTCTGACTGCTACCAGCCAGCCTGGTGGTCGGGACGCGTCGGCTCTAACACGCTGGATATACACCATTACCAGTGCTTTTCCGATGCGGATAATCAAGCGACATCGCTAACTCACCACCGTCAGGTTCTTGACCAACGGTCTGACGAGTACCGCGATTATGCCCAGCAGCAGCCGCTGATCATCGGCGAGTGGAGCGCTGCCCTGCCGCCAGGCATTGCCAGCAACGACACTGAATACGCCCACTGCCAATCGCAACTTGCCATACCAGCAAACGTCGATGCTTGGTTTTACTGGAGCTACAAAACTGAGAGCTCCGGGGCTTGGAACTTTCGTGATTGCCACGCTAAGGGGTGGTTTGATGGTATGCTTAGCTCGCGGTAGATGGTATAATGAATATATGTCTTTTCCTAAATTAATTTACAGCATCGCAGTCCTGATTATCATCGCTTGGATATTGAGCATGGTGTTTCGCCTTGCCGCTTGGTTGATCAACGGGTTGCTTTATGTTGCAATCCTGGTTGTTATCATTGGTCTTATTTCGCAATTTATCAGCCAGAAAAAGCAGCGAAAATAATTCGCCTGTCACTATAAAATAATCACGGCAGCTTGTTCTGCCGTGATGTATGTTATAGTCCTAATTCTCGTAGCTGCGCTGGGTCAACCATTGACGGTGAATCCATCATCACGTCAACACCCGAGCCGTTCTTTGGAAAGGCTAAAGTCTCGCGAACATTGGTTTCATCGATGAGCTCCATGAGGATGCGATCGACGCCAAAGGCACAGCCAGCGTGCGGCGGCGCGCCGTATTTGAAGGCGTTTAGCATGGCGCCAAACTTTTCCTCCACATAGCTTTCGCTAAAGCCAAGTAGGTCAAACACTTTGTATAGTACCGCTGGGTTGTGGTTGCGTACACCGCCGGAGCAAATTTCGTAGCCGTTCATCACCATGTCAAATTGATCAGCTACGATAGCGAGCTTGTCAGCGTCAGTCGTTGCTGACTCCAGCGTCTCTAGGCCGCCCTTTGGCATGCCAAATGGGTTGTGGCCAAAATCAAGCTTCTTGCCGTGGTCATCCCATTCATAGAATGGAAAATCGATGATCCAGGCAAACGCTACCACGCTCGAGTCTTTCAGGTCGAAGTGGGTGGCAAATTCGTTTCGCAAGCGACCAAGCACAGCGTTGACGACTGGGCGAGTGTCGGCGCCGAAGAAAACTGCGTCGCCATCAACTGCGCCAGTTTTTTGCTGAATTGCCGTGAGCTCTGCTTCGCTTAAGAACTTGGCAATTGGTGATTTGGCCTCGCCATCTTGGTAAGTGATGTAAGCTAAGCCGCCCGCCCCCTCACTCTTGGCAATGTCGGTGAATTGATCAATTTGCTTGCGGCTCAAAGAAGCGCCGTTTTTCACGCAAATCGCTTTGATACACTCGGCGTTTTTGAACACGCCAAATTCGGTACCCGCAAACACATCAGTCAGCTCAATCAACTCCATACCAAAACGCAAATCTGGCTTATCCGAGCCATACGTCTCCATGGCGTCGCGGTAGGAAATGCGCGGAATTGGACTGCCGTCACCGACC
>CAUVOA010000020.1:0-7623 GCA_963553545.1 uncultured Candidatus Saccharibacteria bacterium
AGGCTTTCCGCCAAACGAAACGCTTCCGCCTGCTCAGGATTAATCACCAGCTGCACCAACCCGGTATGGTCGCGCAGGTCAATAAAAATCAGCCCACCGTGATCACGCCGGGAATGCACCCAGCCCGCCACGGTAATCATTTCCCCAACTTTTGTTGGTGTATCAATTGCAAAAGTCCTCTGTTTCATATCTGTTTATTATACCACAGCGGCAACAGTTTTATGCTATAATCGCCCCATGGATAGCTATACGGTGGGCACTGTAGTCATCTTTTGTTCAATTACGTGGATCATCGCCAGTCCTTTTGTAGTGTTTTATTATCATAAACGATATATCACAGCCTACCGGGAGCTAGAGGAATTACGCCGGGAAGTATCGCCCGCAGTAGATATCCAGTCAACCCAAATGTCCGCTTCGGAAGGGGCACAATCAACGAACAAGCAGCCCATTACCGAGGACAGGTCTAATCCAGCCACACCGCTCAGCGACCATGAACTGCTCACCAAAATTCGCTCCATGTCGCCGTATGATTTCGAAAAATACATCGCTCAATTATTTGAGCATTTTGGCTATTCGGCTGCAACCACTCCGTATAAACGCGACGGTGGCATCGACATTGTATTATACAAAAACAGCGTCCAAAGTTATGTCCAATGTAAAAAGTATATTAAACAAATTGTCAAAGTATCCGAAGTGCGTGATTTTTATGGTGCAGTTGTTGATCATTTACACGGAGGTGAAGCATTCTTTGTCACGACAAATATCTTCTCATCGGACGCGCGAAGATTTGTAAAATATTCTACCAATGGTAACAAAATACGGCTTATTGATAACACGGGACTACTTACCATCATTCGCGCCCTTGAAGATAAAGGTGTCGTAATACCAATTCCTGACGTATCAGACATATCTCAAAAAATTAAACCATGCCCACGCTGTCGTGGCGGTCATCTGGTGATAAGACACAGCAAAAATAATCATTCACCATTCTACGGATGCTCGAATTATCCCGAATGTCGATACATGCAAAAGATAAATTCTTAGATAGTTTCGGTAGTTGTTGGGCTATTATTGCCGCGTGGATTGCGCTCAGCTACTTTGCGCAGATCTTCATGGGTATCAAATTCATCATTGATTTTCTTTCCTAAAAGCGCTTCCAAAGCATCTTCCAGGCTTAACAGTCCAACTGTTTCACGGTACTGGTTGATCACGATGAATAGATGGTGTCTGGTTTTGATGAAGGCAGCCAAAGCTTGCTGCAACGATTGGTCTTCTCGAATGTAAAACACAGCGTGCTCCATGGCATCAGTAACGTGGTGCGCTTTTTGCGACTTTTTGGCATTACCGATGGTCACCAAATCTTGCACATACAGCATACCTACAACATGATCAATATCCCCATCAATCACCGGAAAACGGCTGTGCCCTGTTTGATACAACCCATCCAGAACGATGGGACCTAGTACTTCATCTTTACCTATGCTATCAATCATAGTACGTGGAATCATGGCGTCAGCGACTTTCATGTCCTTGAACTTGAGACTATTGGTGATAAGCTTTTTTTCGTCCTTGGACAATGCATCGCCAGCGTTCTTGACTATCTCAAGCAGCTCCTCACGCGATTCAACATCCAATTCACTACTTTGTGACGGTACAACAGAACGGATCGCCCAAAATATAACTGAATACTTTTCAATGCAGCGGATGATTGCTCCTTCATACCGTTCATAGATGCGCTGTGAAAATTTTTGTAGCGGCGACAAGCGAGCCACGGCGCCCGAATAAAGCGCGATGACTAACGACACCAAAAAACCAACTAGCCAGTGAAACAACTCCACACCGATGACACTGAGCGACACCAATAATAATGCCGTGATCACCCGCTGCAACGAAAATAAATCAGCCAAGTAGGTGCGGCGTTTCAGTAGTAATTTTGCTTCCTCGTCACCCTGGTGCGCCCGACGTTTCAATTCAAATTGGCTATGTGACGAGAGCTGTGGATGCACCCCTAGTACCAATATCAAAATGACGATAATCAATCCATATATAACACTTAACAGCAATACACTCATGGTTTTATTTTACCTGATTTTATGCTATTATTGCTAGAGTTAATTTGGAGGACAAGAATGAACGGAAAAACCTGGGGCGTATTTATCGCAATCGTGGTGACGATACTTGGTGGCATGGTATACCTGTCAGTAACACACCGCTTAGATATTAGCGATATCGCCAAAGATCAACTCACAAAAATCATCCCTGCTGAAAAGCGTAATGGCGACATTCAGGAGCACACATTTGGGGCTGACAAGCCTAAAGTTACGATTATTGAATACGGTGATTATCAATGCCCGGGTTGTCGCACTGTTGCACCGCGCATTAAATCAGCTGTCGAAAAGCACAAAGATAATGTGCAATTGATCTTCCGCAACTTCCCACTGTCTGGTCACACTCACGCTCGCCTAGCAGCGTCAGTAGCTGAGGCGGCAGGCTTGCAAGGTAAATACTGGGAAATGCACGATTTACTCTACGAAAACCAAGACGCGTGGAGCAATGCCCAAAATCACAAACGCAACGATATCTTCATGGGCTATGCCAAGCAGCTTAAACTCGATGAATCACGCTTTGCCAATGACCTAACAAGCGACCGCGTATTGCAAAAAATTAGTTTCGACACTGCCGTTAGCCGTGCACACGAAATTACTGCTACACCAACCATATTCATCAATGGCAAAAAGGTAGAAGACCTCAACAGTATTGACGCTGAGGTAGAAAACGCGCTCAAGGCAGCAGGTGTTTCTACTGAGGAAAAGAAGGCTGAGTAGATTACCGTAAATCAATCTAAAACCGCCCGGGTTTAGCGCTCGGGCGGTTTTAGATATGTTATTGTGCTATGTATGTTTGCCATTCGGCAGGCACTACATCCACTGCGATCTTTTTGCGTCGTGATGACACAAAATTGATTGCTATCGGCATGTATTTGTACTCCTTCGTACTAAATGCAGCCTCACGCGCTTCGACCTTTATTACAAACCGCAACTCAATGCTTCGGCGCGAGACACGTCAACCATAGTACCAAAGGAAATATAGCACGTCAAGTGCTTACTCCCTACTTTATTACTTTTAATTTTAGAATAAGCGGAATCGCTTGGCAAGTAGTAATGTTAGTAAAATTAACAACAGTGTAATACCCATGATGGCAGCGTACGCCCACCACTCGCCCTGAAATGGCAATCCGATATTCATGCCATACATACCGTAAAACACATTTGGTACCGCTAGTAGAATAGTGATAGTCGTCAGCACCTTCATGCGCTGGTTCAGAGTATTGTTAGCAATAGTTGAATAAGCGTTTTGGATACTGTCAATCGTTTGGGCACTCGAACCAATAGCCACTAATAATTGGCGGGCATGCAATATAATATCCCCAAAAGCTTCAATATCACGCAGATTAAACAACTGCCGACGATTTGCCTCCAGCTGCCCAACAACCGTCACCAAGCCCTCCAAACCACTTCGATATTCATTGAGGCTATCTTCAATAGCGACGAACTCAACAAAGTCCTCGTTTTGGACATCAAAATGTGTCAGCCGCTTGCGAGCACTGGTAATTTTAGTCGATAGCGCATGCAGTCGCTGCTCGTACTCGGTGATGATGGAGGCGATAACGGCTGACACTACCGCAGAGGGCTGACGCGTGTCAGTGGTCATGAAAGCATCAGTATCTAACGGCGAAAAAGAAGTGTGCGGACTGGCGGTTACCAGCCGATCACGCGACACTGCGATGAGTATCGGGGCGGTTTTGGCGGCATCAGCCGGACCAACTGGCAAACGCAAGAAAATGTATTCTACACCATTGCTAAACTCTGCTCGTGACAACTCACGGACATCACAAACGTCACGCAGGATATTTGCATTCAACAGGAGTTTATCTGACAAGTCGTCCATATCCAGCAATTTACCAGATATATGCACCCACGCATGAGAACGAGGACGGCTGACTTTTTCTAAACGCTCACCTGCCACTGATCGCTCAAAGTATTCCACCACCATATACTTTGATTATACGAAAAAAGGTTATGTTTTGCTACTAGCAGCAGTTATTCCCAGCGGAATAGTTTAATAGCCAAGGCGTAGACGATGACGATACACAGCAGAACTCCACCAAACTGCGGCAGAACTTCTGTCAGGCTGGCATGTTCTGTTGATATCAATCGAAGACCATCGACAACGGGGGTCATTGGGATACATTGACTAATAGACCTGAGCCACTCTGGGAACAAGAATGATGGGAAGAAAGCACCAGACAAGAACATCATCGGGAAAGAGATAAGATTTGAGAGTGGCGCTGACTGATTTTCGTTTTTAGCCCACGCACCAACGATCAATCCAAGGACAACCTTCATCACGGCAGCCAATGTCATGAATGGCACAAACAACAACCAGTCGCCACGCATCGTAAATTTAAACAGCAGCATACTAACAACCAACATCAAGGCAGCACTTGCCAAAGACACCAAGGTGTAGACGATAGCCGTAGAAATAATGAGCTGACCAGAAGTAAACGGTGCAGCCCGCAAGCGACGGTAGTTGCCTTTTTGCTTTTCGGTTGGCATTTGGTTTGCCAGACCAAAGATACCCATGCTCATCAAACTAAACGCTAATAGCCCAGTGAAGGTGTAATCAAACGTCTTCAGAGCTTCATCGCCAACTGCCTGTGAAGCTACCTTAAACGGTGGTTCTGGCTGACCCATGGCTTTATTGATACTACCAACAATCTGCCCCATCACAGCGGTCAGTGCACTGGCAGCCTGATCTTGCCCTTTAGCGTGCAGCACGTTCAGCGTGCCAGACGGTCGAGCTTGTGCACCTTCACCTTTGACCTCGCCAAACTCTTTTGGTAGCTCAATGATACCGTCAATTTCCGAGCGCTTCATCTTTTCCTTAGCTTCATCGATGTCTTTCACGTCCTGAACTTGCAGTAATTTTGACTTGTCATTTTTTGCATCATCGACAAATTGCTTGGCGAACTCAGTGTTGGAGTGGTTAATGATGGCAACCTTGAAATTGGTCGTCTGATTATTAAAAATCGAACCAAACACAAACAAGAAAATCAGCGGGAACAAAAAAGTAAAGAACAATGCCATTTTGTCGCGCAGCAAACGCTTAAGACCAGCTACGACCTGACCAATGATACCTATCCAATATTTTTTCATACTACTAATCCCGTATCGCCTTTCCTGTAAGATCGATGAAAACGTCTTCCAAATTTGCTTGTTCAACCACCTGCTTTTTCTTAAAGCCGCGCTTGAGTAACTGTTGAATCAAGTTATGTGGCGAATCGGTGGTGATAATCTGACCATTGTCCATGATCGCCAATCGGTCGCACAGCAATTCGGCCTCATCCATGTAGTGTGTCGTCAGCACGATGGTAACGCCCTCTTCGCGTATTTGCTTGATCAGCTCCCACAAGTTGCGACGCGCTTGTGGATCTAAACCAGTGGTTGGCTCGTCCAGAAACAAAACTTTTGGACTATTGACCAAGGTCGAAGCGATGGCGAAGCGCTGTTTTTGTCCGCCAGACAACTGTTCGACATAGTTTCTAGCTTTTTCTGTGAGTTGGACTTTAGCTAGTAGCGCAGCCACGTCAGTCTTGCTACCATACAAACTGGCAAACATTCTCAATTGCTCAGTTAATGTCAAGTGGTCATAAAAGTTGGTCGACTGCAGCTGAATACCAATAATATCTTTGATCTTTTTAGGGTGTTTAGCTACGTCAATACCGTCAATGACGGCCGTACCGTCGTCAATGGTGCGCAATGCCTCCAGCATTTCTAGCGTTGTTGTTTTACCAGCGCCATTGGGACCCAAAATACCGAATATTTCGCCCTTTTCGACACTGAAGTCTATGCCTTTTACCACCGTTTGATCACCGTAGCGCTTGGTCAAACCGTGGACGTCAATAATATTACTCATACTTCTAGTATAGCACTAGTTAAGAAATAGGGTTATTTGGTTCTGTGTACCGCTAGCGGCGGCGCAAGAAATAATAGCCAATCAACAATGCTGCCACAGCGCTGACGCCGGTGATTTTCCAGAACATTGCCGGGTCATCCCCACCAGGGACTGGCACATTCATACCAAACAATCCAGCGATCATGGTCGGTATGGTGAGCGCCAATGTGATGACGGTCAGCAGCCGAATGGTTTCGTTCAGGCGCGTATCCATCACTGCCCGGTAGCTATCGCGAACGTTGGTGATGGTACGCAGCAATGATTTACAGCGACTAATCACCTGCTCCAGATCAATGGAAATATCTTCCACGTCTTCCTTGGCATCCGACCGAAGCATCAACGCTTTGTGAGCAATCATCCGTTCCACTGACAAGTTCATCGGCACCAAGGCATCCATATAATCATTCAGTTTGCGCTCATATTCAGCTAATGTGGCAATATCGCGCGCTCGCAATGTTCGAATATCGCCAGTTGCCGCCCGCATTTGGCGGTTGATGGCAGCCACCCGGCGCTGATATTGTGTTGCTAGTGCGTCAATCATGTCAACCAGCAGGGCAATTCGACTTGACGTGGATACCACATGTTTATCAATGAACGGCTGCCACAATCTACCTAGGCTATCTCGCGAAATGGTGATGATATAATCCGCATGAATCACAAACAAAATTGGTGTGGTAAAGTCATTAAAATCATCGTCAGTGTCTGGCAAACGGGCAATCAAATATGTCCGCTCATTGTCCGCGTCCAAACGAGGAACCTCGTGGGGGTCCAGTGCGTCGGTGATGATATCAGCATCAATCCCCAGTGACAACAACTGGGAAATCTCCTCTTCATTTGGCCGCTCACAACGAATCCAAGAGCCCTTAACTAAGTTCTCTCTGATGGTAAGCTTGCCAGAATCGTCAGATTTAAGATACTGCAACATACCTGTTATTTATATCATGAAAATTAGATAAAAGCAATGCTTTGGCTATGAAACAATCCGCGTGCCCGCTGTCCCGTCGATAGCCTCGGTGGTCTTTTCCAATGAGGTAATGACTGCGGTACGACCATCGCCACCTGACACAAATTGTAAGGCTGCTTGCGCTTTTGGCAGCATGGATCCAGCTGCAAACTGACCGTCGTCAATGTGTTTTTGCATCTCTTCTGCAGAGATTTGCCCCAAAGCTTCTTCATTTGGCTGGTTGAAATTGACCTTGGCTGCATCAACCGAAGTCAAGATGAGCAGTGTATCTGCATGCAGCAAATTAGCCAAGGTTGCCGCCCCAAAGTCTTTATCGATAACTGCTTCAACACCCTTGAGCGTGCCGTCTTCCTGGCGCAACACGGGGATGCCACCACCACCAGTTGACACCACCAGAACACCCGCTTCAACCAAGGCTTTGATGATCGGCGCCTCGACAATTTCCACTGGTTTTGGTGATGGCACCACACGGCGCCAACCACGACCAGCATCTTCCTTAACAACATAGCCACGCTCAGCCTGCACTACTTTGGCTTCTTCTTCTGAATAAAATGGGCCAATTGGTTTGGTTGGGTTTTGGAACGCTGCATCATCCCCAGAGACAATGGTCTGCGTCACCAAACTGACGGCATGTTTGTCAGTCA
>CAUVOA010000021.1:0-7351 GCA_963553545.1 uncultured Candidatus Saccharibacteria bacterium
GTGCTGGGTGCTTTCTGACTCAATTCCTCCCATCGCTTCTGACGAAGAGGAGGAGGATTATTCTCCAGAAGAACATGAGAGGATCCGCGCCAGCAGAGGCGCGCGTGATTAGAAAATATCTGTGAAACCGCGGAAACACCGCGTCCCCGCACATGTTGCGGGGTTTTTCTTGGCAAAAAATTAGTAAAGTTTGATACACTAATTATTGATGAACAGGATAAATAAAAAAGTACCAGAAATCTTACTACAGTCACTCGGCAAAATTGCTCGCCTTCCCTTGCCAATTCCTGCGCAAGTGATTGAGAAAATTGACGAAAGTTTGACGCCAAACATGCGTGCCTTGCGGCTGGTTCTGACCATCTCCGAAAAGCTCCTCAGTATGGGCGTGTCGGCTCGAGATGTGGTACATATGATGCTTGGTATCACCAGAACTTACTGCAAACAGCCAGTTCACATGGACATCAGCTCAACGCTCATCACGGTGTCGCAAGACCGCGGCATCAACCGCGAGCCACTGACCCTGATTCGCGCTATCACCTTAGTGGATGTCAATTATCAGACCATCCAAGCGCTGCAGACATTGTCCCGAGAAATCCGCTATCAGCACATTCACTTGAGCGAGGCTGAGGAACGGCTAGAAAAGATCATCAATCCTGAAAAACGCCATCCCCAATCTCTCGTCGCCCTATCAGGCGGCGCGTTGAGTGCTGGTGTAGTGGTTATGTATGGCGGCAGTCTGCAGATGGCACTCCTGGCTATGGCGGTCGGCACACTCAGCACGGCTGCCATGCGTCTGTTGTGGCATGTCGGCGTGTCGGTATTTTTCACGCAAATCATCATGTCGCTCTGTATCACACTCATCGCCACTGCTGTTGTCTGTGTCAATACCAAGTTTAATTTAGCATTCAATCCGACACTGATCGTGATCGGTGGAATCGTCCTATTGGTGGCAGGTATGATGATCGTTGGTGCGTTTCAGGATGCAATTGATGAATATTATGTTACAGCAAACGCCCGACTGTTGCGAGTGCTGATGGCAACCAGTGGTATCGTGGTTGGCGTAGCTATTGGCCTTCATATTGCCACCAGATTGGGTATTAGTTTTCCAACTACCCCAGACCGTTTGACGTTGGTGGATAATTATACGCAGTACATCGGTGCGGCAGTCATCGCTTCAGCATTCGTCATCGGTAATCACGCGCCATTCTTTGGCACTATCTTGGCTGGCATCGTGGGAGCTAGCGGTTGGGGGCTATTTCAGCTGTTGACTGACGCCGGCTGGGATGTATTACTGGCGAGCGGTGCAGCAGCTGCAGCCATCGGTTTGGTGGCAACCTTCATGTCCCGACTGTGGCGCATCCCGTCTTTGGCTATCATCGGCGCGGGTATCGTGCCGCTGGTCCCAGGTTTGTCATTGTACAACGGCTTGATGGGTATCATCAGTCAGGCGCCATCAGACCCAGGCTACGTTGTCGCTTTGGCCAGTTTGGCACGAGCTGTCATGATTGGATTTGCTGTTGCTGTAGGCGCGTCATTTGGTAATGCCGTTGGTCGTCCCATTCGCAGTCAAATCAGGAAGCTTTTTGTTGGGATACCGACGACTGCAAAGTAGCAGTTGACGCGTGAACAGCTTGCTGGGCGAATTTGCTAGTCAGATAGAACCATAACGCCCCAAGTCCACCAGCAGCGGCCTCATAGACCACGAACGAAAATTCTCGGTGCACAAATCCTTGAACACAGGCCATGACGGCAGCCACTGACAGCCCTAGCATGATGCTTTTTTGCTGGCGTGTGAACAAACTGGTGGTAAATGGCAGCATAAATGCGTAGAATGCAAAGACGATGATGGATAGGCGTGAAAAGATGTAGTGGAGCCCATGCTGCGTGTCGTTAGGAAAGATAGCTATGGCCATGCCACAAAAAGCTATGGTTCGCAGTGCTACCAAACTCAGCCTGGCAGTAGCTACTGCCTCAGCCTGCTCCAAAATGCTAGACATCGACTCCGCCAAGCACCACATGATGACTGCCATCATAGCGATAGCAATGTTAAATATAAACGAAGACAATTCACCGCGCTCGCCCAGGGCGCTGAAGCTCCAGTTTACCCATTGTGGCTCTGAAGTTAAACATGCCGACAGAGCGATCCCCACCAGGAAAACGAGTGTCATCCAAACAGTCAACCTGGCTGGCGCAAGCTTCTGGGTTGACAGAATGAATGATTTCATGAATACATTATATCATATGAAAAACCCCGGCTGTTGACCGGGGCTTTTTGATGACTATTTGTTGCGCTTTTCGATTATCTCTTGAGCAACATTTGGTGGTACTTCCTCGTACTGAGCTAGCTCCATGGTGCTGGCTGCACGACCCTGTGACATCGAGCGGATGTCTGAGGTGTAGCCAAACATGTTTGCCAGCGGCACAAAGGCCTTGACCAATTTGGCGCCGCCCATCAAATCTTCCATGGTGTCGATGCGACCGCGGCGTGAGTTCAGGTCACCGATGATATCACCCATGAACTCTTCTGGGGTGGTTACTTCAACTTTCATGACTGGTTCAAGCAGGATTGGCGTTGCTTGCTTGATACCTTCGCGAGCTGCCAATGAACCTGCCAATGAAAAGGCCAGTTCTGAGGAGTCGACATCGTGGTATGAGCCATCGTACAGGGTTGCTTTGACGTCAACCACTGGATAGCCAGCGATAACACCGCCTTCCAAGGTTTCACGAATACCCTTCATGACAGCTGGGCGGTACTCTTGTGGCACCACACCACCCTTAATTTCGTCAACAAATTCAAAGCCTTTACCAGCCTCGTTTGGTTCAAAGCGTACCCAGACGTCACCATACTGACCACGACCACCAGACTGCTTGGCGTGCTTACCTTGGACTTCAGCCTTGCCCTTGATTGATTCGCGGAAGGCCACCTGTGGCTCACCGATGTTCGCTTCAACTTTGAACTCGCGCTTCATGCGGTCGATCAAGATGTCCAGGTGCAACTCGCCCATGCCGGACATGATAGTCTGGCCAGTTTCTTCGTCAGTGTGAATGCGGAAGGTTGGGTCTTCCTCAGCCAATCGTTGCAAGGCCAATGCCATCTTCTCTTGGTCAGCCTTTGATTTTGGCTCAACGGCGATGGATACTGGTGGTTCTGGGAATTCAATTGATTCCAAAGCAATTGGATGCGCTGGGTCAGTCAAGGTGTTACCGGTACCAGTATTTTTCAGACCAACCACTGCAGCGATGTCACCAGCAGCGATCTTGTCGATTTCCTCGCGCTTGTCAGCGTGCATTCGGACGATACGACCAATGCGCTCTTTGTCGCCAGTCGTGGTATTCAGGACGTAGCTACCAGAGTTCAAAACACCTGAGTAAACGCGGATGAATATCAATTTACCAACAAATGGGTCGGTCGCAATCTTGAAGGCCAAGGCACTCATCGGCTCCTTGTCGTCTGGTTTGCGGCTCACTTCGTCGCCAGTCTTTGGATTTTTACCCCAAATTTCGTCAACGTCCAGCGGGCTTGGCAAGTAGTCAACCATGAGGTCAAGCACCTTCTCGACGATGACACCGCGGCCGTCACCACCGGTGACCAAGAAGAAGTCACCAGCCAACACGCGCTTACGCAAGGCAGACTTCAGCTCGTCGATAGTAATCGCCTCTTCACCCTGGTCGAGGAACTTCATCATCAATTCGTCATCAGCTTCAACGGCATTTTCCACCAACAAACTGCGGGCGTTTTGGCATTTCTCCAGCATGTCAGCTGGGATTTCACCCTGCACCAACTCATGGTCAGCAAAGTCAGTATAGGTGTACGCCTTCATGTCGATGAGGTCAACCACACCATTGATAGTCTTTTCGAAACCAATTGGGATGTGAATTGGGAACGCTTGCTTGCTCAAACGGTTATGGATTGATTCCAGAGATTTCCAGAAGTCACCACCGGTTTGGTTAATCTTGTTGATAAAGCAGATACGCGGCACACCATATTTGTCAGCCTGGCGCCACACTGTCTCAGACTGTGCCTCAACGCCCATCTTACCATCAAACACCGTCACTGCACCGTCGAGGACGCGGAGTGAACGCTCCACCTCGGCGGTAAAGTCGATGTGCCCTGGCGTATCGATAATATTAATCTTGTGGCCTTTCCAGAAGCAAGTCACCGCTGCCGAGGTGATGGTGATACCACGCTCTTTTTCCTGCGCCATCCAGTCGGTGGTGGCGCCGCCGTCATCGCCCTTGACGGTACCGATTTTATGCGTCAAACCAGTACGGTACAAAATACCCTCAGTTGTCGTCGTTTTGCCGGCGTCAATATGGGCGATAATACCGATATTTCTAAAATTTTTCAGCGGAACATTCGTCTCTGCCATAATTTTCCTTTATATTACGTTAATTTGTCGAGATCTTTGGTCAATTTTTTGGCACCAAAAAACTACTCTTGTTGCCAATTATACCAGATAGCTACAGAAAATAATAGCTCGATTTTATGGGTTAGTTCCCAGGATTATCCTGGCAATAGCCCAGTAAGTCGTCCCAGTCCACTCCACCAGCATTAGCCTCGTGCCTCATCTTGTACGCGTCACACTCTTGCAATTTGAAATTAGCATTGCGTAGAAAGATGCCTAGACCTGTTTTAGTAAAGATTTGTCGATCAATTTGCGGGGTTGCTTCATCAATCCAGGATTCTACTATTTCTTGCGTAGCTGGGTCCATCAACGCCAGCCCATGACCGGAGAGTTCAAGATACCGCTCCGCCAGCTTGTGTAGTTCATTCATATCGCCCGGCTTATGCATTTGACTCTTCAAATCACTCGGTACTAAGTCCTTGGGAGATATGCCGGTATCGCGAAGCTGCTCTTTGCAAAGCCCCAGGCCGATAACTGCACCTTTGGCGGTCTCAATCATGACCTTTACCGGATCATGGAAAGGATTACCAGTGGATAGATCCCGTGGATTTATGATGACCCCCAGCCCTTTAGCTACTCTGCTCACCATTTCCTGCGCGCTATGTGGTTGTGCGATATCATCAAGAACATAACCTAACCCACTCTGACCTCTGTGGGTCTCCTCAAAAGTTGTTATCCTCTCCTGCATTCGCTGGGCGGCACCAACAAAGTCAATGTAACAATTATGCTTTCGGTCAGGTGAAAATTGTTGCTCATTCATCTTCTGATCATATCATAATTACACATAAAATGCAAATCAGCCCCAGATTACCTGGAACGGACGATGTCTTGCATGCTCAAATAATTAGCCACGAGCAAAGTGCGCAAAGGCGCGGTTGGCTTCGGCCATCTTGTGGGTATCTTCCTTCTTCTTGAAGGCAGCACCAGCTTCGTTGTAGGCGTCAACGATTTCCAGCGCTAAACGCTGTGAGTATGGCATACCGCTGCGAGCGCGAGCTGATTGCACCAGCCAGCTAAACGCATAGTGCAACTGCCGGTGTCCCTGAACTGGGAACGGAATCTGGTAGTTAGCACCACCGACGCGGCGGCTTTTCACTTCAAAGTTTGGACTGACGTTTTTCAAGGCTTTCTCAAACACTGCCAATGGATCTTCTGAATCCAGCTTCTTAGCAGCAGTTTCCAGCGCGGTGTAAACAGCACGTTCAGCCGCCAATTTCTTACCGTCCAGCATTGACTTATTGATCAGGCGCTGCACCAGCACGCTTTGGTAGCGGCGGTCAGGCTGCAATTGGCGTTGTAGTTTCTTGGTAACTTTACGAGGCATGATTACTTATCCCCTTTCTTGGTACCGTACTTCGAACGGCCCCGCTTGCGGTTGTTGACACCCTGGAGGTCCAACGCACCACGGACGATGTGGTAACGCACACCTGGAAGGTCAGGCACACGACCACCGCGGATCAAGACCACAGCGTGCTCCTGCAAGTTGTGACCTTCACCGCCAATGTAGGCCCAGACTTCGTAGCCGTTGTTTAGTTTCACGCGGGCAACTTTACGCAAAGCCGAGTTTGGTTTCTTTGGCGTCTTGGTCGTCACACGCACACAGACACCACGCTTGAGCGGTGCATTTTGGTCGTAGTAACGCGTTTTCAGGGCGTTGTGAATGCGACCCAGTGCTGGCGACTTGGACTTTTTCTTGGCCGTTTGGCGCGGTTTGCGCACCAATTGGTTGATTGTTGGCATCCAATTTCTCCTTGGTTGATTTACTAAATGATGGCGATTCGCCTAGTGGCTCTAAGTGAACTGGCGCGCGGTTTTACACGCAAAAACCAGCTTCTCTTAGCGCATACGGCTTGGATTCAGCAACTCCGCCCCGTGTCTATACCTTTTCTGCCGAGCATTCGGTCTGTACACATTCAAACCACCGCCTGCTCCGAAAAGAGGAAACTCTGGGATAATTTTACCACACATAACCTAAAAAATCTACTGGTTTTTGACTCGAACGTCAACCTCTTCTAGGACGCCCTTCCACCAGGCCATATTGTCCTGAGAGGCATGCACTGCGTCCATAATCTTAAAGCCCATCACTGACATACCAGCCACACCTAACCGTTGAATCAATCGTTCATTATCTCTGATGGGGCTTACTTTATCAGCATCAGTGGCACTTACCGTCACCACTGCTTCGCGCAGCGAACGACGACTAGCACTCATCAGGTCACTGATAATATCATTTTTAGGATGGGTGATAGCTCGAGGATATTGCCACAAACCAGCCGGTCGTTGCAGTACCATTTTTGGTAGTAGTAATGGGTCTTCGTCGCGGCATCGAGCTGCCCAATCAGGGTTTGCAGCGATAGTCTCTGTCAATTTATCACCACCGTGAGCAAGAAAACGCATGGCTAATGTGGCCATAGCCTTAGTCGGACGGGATGTTTTGTCAATCACTGGTGTTTCAAATAAGTCTAATTGCGACAAGCTCACTTCCCCTGGTGCATGTTTTGCTGCTGACGCCGCCAGGTGCGAACCTAGTGAATAGCCGACCAGTCGCTTCACGTCACCGAAGTCATAGCCCTTCTGGTCGAGCACCGTGCCCACAGCATCCCATTGCAATATTGACACTTTTGAAAGATTACCTTCTTTTAGAGCTTGTTTAATTTCTGAACTCATAGGGTCTGCTTGTGGGCTCACTCCTGGATTATCCACTGTAATTGCCAGTCCCTTGATGTGATCTGCCAAAACTTCCGTTCTGCCTTGCTGCTTTGCTCGCTCACAGTAGTCCGACCATTGCGAAAAAAGTACGGCAACTGGCGACTCACCATTCGAAAGCATAGAATCCGCCAGATAAACAGACTCCCTCAACTCACTATCAACTGGTTGAGGTGATTGTATAGCATCTATATCAATAGGGCCAATTTGCTCAAGCAGCTCACTCATAGTTTTATTAT
>CAUVOA010000022.1:0-7284 GCA_963553545.1 uncultured Candidatus Saccharibacteria bacterium
AACTGGGGCAGTCAAATACGAAATTATGTGTTGCATCCGTACACCCTGGTTAAAGATACTCGGACCAAACATGAAGACCGAGATACGCAGGGTGTGCTGGACGGTAAGATTGATGATTTTATGACGGCGTTTCTTAGCCAAAATGCGTCGAAAGATGAGTAATATTTAACTACCAAATATCCTTGACTTTTTAGCAATCAAGTGCTATCATTTGAATATGAAGGTGTTGGATTTTCAAAAGGTTCAGGAAATTGATTCTCACATTCAAGATTTGTTGAGTGAGTTGAGTACGCTCTACCGCGAGCGCAATGAGATTTTTTCTGGCGCAGACAAGGAAACCAAAGCAAAGAAAAATCGTCGTATTGCACAGCAGTCAACAACCACTTTGGACAACCTGGATTTTTCGACATTTGACTTGAGCCTCAAAGACTAGGTGAAAACAGAAGCATTATGTTCGCGCTTTTTGATAAAAAGTGTTACACTAATATAGTATGATTCTGTTGGATAGGGTTACAAAGAGTTACACCAAAACAGGCAAGCCTGCCATCAATCGCGTCAGCGTGCATGTGAAGGCCGGGGAGTTTGTCATTTTGGTTGGTACGAGCGGTGCTGGTAAATCAACATTGTTGAAATTATTAACGCGTGAAGAAAAGCCTTCAAGTGGCAAGATTGTTGTTGGTGGTATTGATTATGACACGCTCAAAGACAAGCACATTCCGCTACTGCGTCGAAAAATTGGTGTCGTCTTTCAGGACTTTAAGCTGCTACCAAACAGAACGGTGTTTGAAAATGTGGCTTTTGCGCTGGAGATTGCTGGGATGACCAACCGTGAGATTAAGTCGACGGTACCAAAAGTCATTGAACTAGTCGGACTCAAAGGCAAGGAAAAGAACTTCCCGCATCAGCTATCTGGTGGTGAGCGTCAGCGAGTGGCGATCGCCAGGGCCGTGGTTCGGCAGCCGAAGATTTTGATCGCTGATGAGCCGACGGGTAACCTTGACCCTAAGCACAGTTGGGATATTGTGCGGTTACTGGAGAAGATTAATAAATATGGCACAACGGTGCTGCTGACCACGCATAATGTTGATATTGTGAATAAGTTGAAACGACGGGTGATTACCATCGATCACGGTAAAATTACGTCTGACCAGGCGAGAGGAACATATAAGCAATAATGGCCAAGAAAAAGACAAACGCAAACGTAAAAGCGATGCAGCGCAACAAAATGAAGCAGCGGCGAACGTTAGCTTTTGTTCGCATGTTGCGCTATGGTGTCAATAACTTTAGCCGTAATGCTTGGTTGACAGTCGCAGCGACGGCGGTTATGAGCGTGACTTTGCTGATCATCTTTGTGACCGTGGCGGCACAGCGCATTTTGGTGAACACAACGGAGACCATCACTCAAAAGGCAAATATTTCAATTTATCTCAAAGGATCTGTTTCTGAAAAAACCGTCAACGAATTGACGGACAAGATCAAAAAATTGGATAACGTAACAGGGGTGACGTACATTTCTGCGGAGCAGGCACGCCACGAACAGGCTCAGCGTTACAAAGACAATGTAGAAGCGCTGGAAGCGATTCGTGAAGCAAGCAATGAGCTACCGGCGACACTGCAGGTTTCAGTGAAAGACCTGAATAATTATTCTTCGCTGAAGCATTTTGTGGGGACTGATGAAACGTATCTTGCCAACAAAGACCAGCGTCGACAACCGTCATTCACTGGTGATCGCCGCCAGGCTATCGAAACAATCGGTGGTTGGGTGCGTGTGGCGAGCATCGGTGGGTCAATTGCCACTGTGGTGTTTGTGCTAATTTCTTCACTGGTGGTGTTTAACACTATTCGTATGGCTATCTTCAACCGTAAGAGCGAGATCCAGATGATGAAGCTCATCGGTGCTGAGCGTAGTTTCATCCGCGGACCGTTTGTGGTTGAGGCGATTATGTATGGATTTATCGCTGCGGTGATCGCTACGGCAGGGGGTTATGGCCTGTTGGCGTTCGCCAAGGAGCCGATGCGTAAATGGTTGCCAATTGATACGTTACTTCAGGATCTGACACCGTATGTTGGGCTGGTGTTGCTGGCTATGATTCTCATTGGTGGGCTGATTGGTACGATTTCGTCATGGGTTGCGACCCATAAATACCTCAAGATTTAAGTCACATAAAACTTGGTTGACATGTGGATAGTGCTTATGCTATTATGATACATAGTATGAAGCAACGGTCCACCACACCAGTTTCGCACAAACAAGCCACCAAAGTAGCCTTGGTGGTGATGGCTGCCGTCGTTGCCGGAGCAGGGATTTTTCAGACCGCTGGCACGGTTTTTGCGCGAGATTATGAGGCAGAAATTAAGGCTAAACAACAAGAAGCCAATAACTACAATTCGCAGGCGGCTCGCTTGGGTGAGATGGCGGCGACTCTGGAAGAGGAATTGAACCGTTTGACCGCGCAGGTGAACGCGTTGCAATCTCAAATCATTGAAAGCCAAAATAAGATCGATTCACTGAAAGAAGAGATCAAGAATAACGAAGCGGCGATCAACAGAAACCGTAAGACAATGGGTCAGATCTTGTCTGACATGTATGTTGATGATCAGATTTCTCCGCTGGAAATGCTGGCTAGCTCAGAGAACATTGGTGATTTTATCGACAAGCAAGAGCAGCGCAGCAGCTTGCAGGGCTCACTGAATGACAAAATCAAGGAAATCAAGCGTCTGCAAAAGAAATTGCAGGACAATAAGGCGGCCGTTGAGCGTACACTGAAGGACCAGGAAACTCAAAAGGCTCAAATGGCGGCTAAGCAGGCTGAACAGGCGAAATTGGTGAATGATACAAAGAATGACCAGGCAGCTTACTCATCTTTGGCGTCACAGCGCAATAGCGAAATTGCGAAATTGCGTGAGCAGCAGGCTGCAGAAAACTTGCGTAGTTTGCCACGAGGTAGCGTGCCATCTGGTACGCCTGGTGGTGGTGGCTACCCAGGTGCTTGGGCAAATGCTCCGTTGGATGCCTATGTCGACCCATGGGGGTTGTATACCCGTCAGTGTGTGAGTTACGTTGCTTGGAAGGTTCACAGTACTCGTCGCTACGTGCCGCATTTCGGCGGGGCCGGTAACGCTAACCAGTGGCCGTCGACAACGTCTCGTTATGGTATTCCAAACGGCAGCACCCCACGAGCAGGGGCGGCAGCGGTGATAATGGGTGGTGCATATGGTCACGTGATGTATGTTGAGTCGGTAAACGGCGACGGCACTATTACGGTTAGTGACTATAACTTGGGCTGGGATGGTCTGTACCGCAATTATAAGCGCTCATCGTCTGGACTTGTCTACATCTACTTCTAAGATTTGATGCCGCTCATGCTATAATGGTTCTATGAGCAAGGAGAAAACACGAAACGCTCAGCTGTTTGCGTGGGCGGTAGTTATAGCAGTGGTTAGTTTTATCGCGGGTGCACGGTCGGATCAGATATTTGCGGCGATTGCACCAAAGCTTGGTGTGCGATATAGCGCCGAGCGGCTTGATACGGAGCGGATTCAAGAGACGTATCGACAACTGAAGGCACAGTACGATGGAAATCTGGACACCGATAAATTGATCAATGGCGCGAGTCGCGGTCTGGTGGCGGCTACTGGCGATCCGTACACGACATTCATGGACGCTGAGGAAGCCAAAGAATTTGAGAAGAGTCTGAATGGTAATATTGGTGGCGGCATCGGCGCGGAGATTGGTTTGAGAAATAATCGGCCGACAGTCGTCAGGGTGCTACGAAATAGTCCAGCAGAGGAAGCTCAAGTGAAAGCTGGTGATATCATTACAGCGGTGAATGGTAACTCGGTGGCAGATGCTACTACCGAACAGGTGGTGGAAAAAATACGCGGGGAAGTGAACACTACAGTGAAGCTGCAAATACTTCGTAATTATCAGCGACTAGAAATGTCGATGACGCGTAAGCAAATCACTGCACCGGCTGTAGAACATGACATTGTTGACGGTGTTGGCATCTTGAAAGTGTACCGATTTGGTGAAGAAACGGGTACGTTGGCGCGTGCAGCGGCTGAGGCTTTCAAGCAAAACAATGTCCAGAAGGTTATCGTAGACCTGCGCAGTAATCCTGGCGGGACTGTGACGGCAGCGCAAGCCTTGGCTGGGCTGTGGCTGGATAACCAAGACATTATGACGGAGCGGCGTGGCGACAAGGTTGTCAAAACAGTCAAATCAACAGGCAAGCCACTACTGCAAGACATTAAAACAGTGGTGCTGATCGATAGGTCGAGTGCCAGTGCCAGTGAAATAGTAGCGGGTGCACTGCAAGAATATGGCAAGGCAAAATTAGTGGGAGAGAAGAGTTACGGTAAGGGTAGTGTGCAGCAATTGATCAAATTGCGTGATGGTGCACAGCTCAAAGTTACGGAAGCGCGTTGGTATACGCCAAAGGGCCACACTATTGACAAGACAGGTATTGAGCCAGACGAGAAGGTGGGTTTGACCGCTAATGATATGAATTTTGGCAAAGATCCACAGATGGACGCCGCCAAAAAGCTGTCCTGGTAAACGCTTGTGTTTTTCTGATGCGGGCGTTAGAATAAAGATAGTATGAACGCAAAGAGGAAAATATTATTAGTAGAGGACGACATGGCACTGGCAGCCGTGTATCGCGCCAGGCTGGAACTAGAAGGCTTTGATATCAAGGAAGTGCACAATGGCGAGGATGCACTGTCCGCAACCGTTGAATATAAGCCAGATTTGATTTTGCTGGATGCCATGATGCCAAAAATCAGTGGTTTTGACGTGTTGGATATTTTGCGCAATACGCCAGAAACGGCTAATGTACGTATCATCATGTTGACAGCGCTGAGTCAGCCAAAAGATAAAGAACGGGCTGAAGGTTTGGGAGTTGACGAATACTTGGTGAAGTCTCAAGTTGTCATCGGTGATGTGGTTGCGCGGGTGAAGCACCACTTGGGGATGACAGAATAAACCTAGTTAGTATATAAAATAGTCGCCATGGAAGCGACTATTTTTATGATGGTAGCCTGTGGTAGGCTGAGATTTTTAGGCTTAATCTACGCGAACTTGTGTGCGGCGTTCGGTCTTACCGGTAAATTTCTGCTTTTTGACTTTCTTAAAGCTAACTACGCCGTCTTTAGCTGCGTGAATAGTGTAGTTACGGCTCATGTACGTGCCGTCACCAGCGATCTTGGTAGCACCAGTTTGACGCACCAATACTGCACCAGCATTGACTTTTTGGCCGCCAAAGCGTTTCACACCCAAACGCTGACCAGCATTGTTGTGGATGTTCTTGCTTGAGCTACCAGCTTTAACCTTTGACATTTGCTAAACTCCTTATAGTTTCTGTAAACAATCCTTACTAGTATAGACCACTACTAGTGTAATGTCAAGAAGCTAGGCGGTTTTTAGTAGCAATATTTCACGCACCACGACTTGGTCGGATCGGGAATAAATGAGGGGCGGCTGTTGCAGGGTGTAATCGAGTGTTTCTAGGTCTTTGATGAGCGGCAGATGAGTCAGGTTGCGGCTAGCGTCGCGCCAAGCAGGTACGGCGATACACAGTGTGGTACCGGGCGTCAGTTGACTGTGAATATTGCGTAAAAAATTAGTGATGATGTGATTGCAATTGCCGGTTACTTCGTGGAGCTTTTTGGGACTTGGTGGCGCAGAGAAGGGTTGTCCAAGGTAGGTTTCACAGACCACGGCATCAAGCTGTTGGGCTTTTGGCCACTGATGAGTCATGGCATCAGCTTGCTCGAGGCTACGTACCGTGCCGGTGATATGGTACTTGCTTTGTAACCAGGCTAGATTTTCTGTCGTATAATCTATCATCTTTTGACTGAGGTCGCTACCACAGACGTCATACCTTTTAAGCAGCGCTTCCTGGAGAACGGTGCCGGTACCACAAAAAGGGTCGAGAATGGTTGCTTTTGCGGCGTTGCCGACGGCTAGATTTACCATGATTTGCGCCAATTTGGGCGGTAACATGCCGACGAATGCGTCACGGCGTGGCCGGTTGCGGTCACGGCGGGCATAGGCGGTGATGTTTTGCGCGCCATTACTTTCAGCAATGATGATGGCGCCGTCATCGGTCTTGATGATGAATAATTCGCGTTTTTTAGGGCTGAGCCCAAGCTTATTGTTGTGTGAGGTGGCAGTTGATAATTCTATGCTGGTGTTAGGGACGAGTCGCAGGCTAGCACCATGTCTTTTCATGGACGATTTGAGCGATAGGCCAATGCTTTGCAGCTGGCGAGGTGAGATCGAGAATCCATAGGCACTGATGCCGAGGGTGATTTTTCCGCCGACTGCCAGCAGTTGATCGACATAAGTACGCGTAATCCAGTGAGAAGCTTGCTCCAGGGTAGGGCGGTTGTCGGCTGGGAGAGTGTGGATGACTTTGCCACATTTGAGTGATCCGCCAAGGGAATCGATTGACAGCCCATCAGTGTCAACAACAGCGGCGCTGTGGCCGACGGCACGAACATGTGATTTCCCAAAAATAGCTTCTAATTCTGCGATTGATAACTTCGGCAAGCGCCCTAATATTGCTACGAACATATCTATAGTATATCAGGCTCATGATATAATGGAGAGGTATGTTTTCTGGGAAAATTTCGAAGGTGTTGAAAACGCTGAAATCGCCGCGCATGATCGTCAGTCTAATTACACTGTTAGTTTTGGCGGCAATCATCTACTTGTCGCGCCATGAGCTACTACGGGCGTGGGAGTTGCTGGGAACGGCTAATGTTGGATTGTTGGCGCTATTACTGCCGGCGCAGATCATTGTGTATTATGCTGGTGGTGAAATGATTTTTTCTTATCTACGCGACAGAAAGCTCATCAAGCATGTGTCGCGGCTGGAGCAAGTGCGAATTGCGCTGGAGCTGAATTTGGTAAATCACATCTTTCCGTCGGGCGGGGTGAGCGGTATTTCCTACACGACATGGAGGATGAGCAAGCTCGGCGTGAGCTCGGCGCGTTCGACGTTTGCGCAGCTCCTGAGATATGTGACAGGGTTTTTGTCAATGCTAGCCATGATGATCGTGGCAGTGGTGTTTTTGGCAGTAGACGGTCGCATCAACCGGTATATTGTGGCATCAAGTTTCCTGGTCGTGGTGGTTGTCCTGAGCCTAACATTTGCCATCATCTACATGTTTTCTTCTCGTCATAGGATGCACAAGGCGGCGCGCCGAATTGCGCGGGGTCTCAACGCCATCACCAAATGTGTGACATTTGGTATGCAGCGTCAGCTGGTTCAAGTAGAG
>CAUVOA010000023.1:0-7110 GCA_963553545.1 uncultured Candidatus Saccharibacteria bacterium
ATAGTTTTTCAGTACTGCCGCCGCCTCCTCAAGCTTACGCGGGTTGCCAGTAGTAAATGTAATTTTCTTAGGCATCGTAAATATTATAGCATTTCACTCAAGTGCTGCCAGAAATTCACGTAACGGGACAATTGGTTTAATTGTGGGGTACGTGACTACATATTCGTCAGCATAAAGTTCAGCACGAGTTCTGCCGCCATAGCCATCCGGGCAAAATATTTTATCCCAGCCAAAACCACCGTTGCCCACAGGATGCTTGGCGATGACGCCACCAAGTTCAGCGCGGAACAATTTGGTCTGCTCACCATCGTAGTAGCCAAACACACACGCCGCCACCGCCGATCGGTCGTCAAAACCATCAAGCATCCGACAGAGCTTCTCTAAACCGTTCGGCGCCTCAACAAAAAACTTGATAAACGGACCCGGCAGTCCACCCAGCGCCGTAAACCCGAGCGCTACATCCTCAACCAAAACCGGACATTTGGCGACCATATACGCCTGGCGAACTTTATGCTCAACAATCTCTTCCAAGCTCGTTGATTGAATTTCCGTTAGATCAACTGCCTGGTGCCTTAGCGGTAAACCTAGCACGCGCGCTAGAGTATCTGCTTTATGTTGATTACCCGTGATAAACGTAATGTTTTTTATCATATTTTATATTTAGCTCTTTTCTTCACGATATTTATCTGGCTGCGCACGGAAAACTTCTACCCATTTGCTGCCATCAACCAGGTCGTTATATTCAATATAATGCCGATTATCAAAGCCGCCCTTTTTCTGCTTTTTGCGCGCCATTTCCTCTTGGACTTGCTCTATAGAAAAGCCAAAATCTTGGCGCAGCGCATCAACAACTTCTTGCAAATCGGCTAGCTCCTTGAGCGCCTCATCCTGCTGATCGTCACCGAGTGGTATTTCCTCCGTTTCCTCGTGAATTTTACGCACTAACTCGCGGCGAAATTCCTGGCTGTCCAATTCACGGTATTCCGTATGCAGCACTTCTGGGTCATCCAAACAATTTGGCACCACTCTATCACGCACTAGTTTTTGTAAGTAAAATCGGACCATCTCATTACCTCCGTTGGGTTACTGTTTCAACGCCGTCTTCATACACCAAGTCGCCAATCTCAACTTCGTAAATATGTTTATCGTCACGAAACGTAAAAAATCGGACGGTTTTATGTTGCTGCCAGGCTTGAACTATTTCCGCCCGCACGCCATCAGCGATGTCACCAAACACCCACAGCTCATCAGCGCGCGCCACCAGCGTATTATTGGCGCGCCGTACGGTGTCACGCTCCACCGCATCGAGCAAAAAATAGTCAAAACTGGTGAATGAGTTAATCGGCACAACGCCTTGCTCAAGCGCAAATTTCGTGACGAACAATCTCATGTAAAAATACTTTTTCGACATGGCAGTAAATACAACCGTGTCGGCGGGTTTGATAGCAAGGGCGCGATGTGATTGCTGTGTCATGGTTATACCTCCGTTATCGTATAAGCTCTAATAATGTTTGCTCGTCAATAATTTTGGTGCCGTATTGTTCGGCTTTTTTCAATTTACTGGCGCCAACTTTACCGCCAGCTACCAGATCTGTCGTGTCTTTTGCAACAGCGGTTTGGAAAGTGCCGCCGAGATTACGGATTTTTTCTGCGGCGGCGTCACGCCCCATTGATTGCAAAGTGCCGGTGATGACGAAACTCTGACCAGTCAGACTGCCGGATTTTTTAGTAAATTGTGGCGTCACGCCAAGGTCAGCAAATTTTTCAAGCAGCTTCACATTATCTTCATCAGCAAACCACGCCACGATCGACTCGGCAACAATTTCACCTACACCGTCTACTTCGCGCAGTTCATCAATGGTTGCCGCCATTAACTTTTCGATACTCTCAAACTTATTGGCGAGGTCAATCGCTGTCTGCGCGCCAACATGCCGAATGCCAAGGCCAAACAAAAATCGCTCCAAGGCTGGCTGTTTCTTAGCAGCAATGGCATCAATGAGTTTTTGCGCAGAAATCTCAGCAAAGCGCTCCAACTGCAGCAAATCATCTTTCGTCAACCGGTAGATATCCGCCAAATCATTAACCAGCCCAGCTTCAACCAGCGCCTCAACATTTTTCTCGCCCAAGGTGTCGATATCCAGCGCGCCTTTAGATGCAAAGTGCGCCAAGGCTCGCTTCAAAATCAGCGGACCGCTCAAACCTTTGACACGGTAGACTGCCTCACCCTCTGGCCGTACAAATTCTAACTCTGGATATTGGCGCGCTAGTTCCGCTGGATAATCAATTGGTTTAGCATCTGCCGGTCGCAATTCTTTTAGCACAGTTTGCACTTGAGGGATGATATCGCCCGCCTTGAAAATCACCACCGTGTCACCGCGGCGCACATCCAGACGAGCAATTTCGTCGGCATTATGCAGACTAGCGTGCTGCACCGTCGTACCGGCCACCACCACGGGGTCGAACACCGCTACTGGCGTGGCCGCACCGGTTCGACCGATGGAAATAACGATATCACGGACGATGGTCGTAGCTTCTTCGGCGGCAAATTTATACGCCACTGCCGCTCGCGGTGTCTTGCCAACGATGCCCAGCTCGGCAAACTGTCGCCGATCATTGAGCTTGATGACTGCTCCGTCAGTATTAAACTGCAGTGACTGACGCAGCTCATCCAGATGGTCAACATAGCTCATCACCTCGTCCAAGCCATAGACAATTTGCGTCTGCCGACTAGTGGTGATACCCAGCTCGTTCATCATCTGATAGCCAAAGGCAATCGTTGGCGTATCCTCAAGGTTGTCGCGAATAATGTCATAGCCAACAAAATGGAGCGGACGCTCAGCCACCAGTTTTGGGTCAAGCTGGCGAATCGTCCCTGCCGCTAAATTACGCGGATTGGCAAATTCTGGCTGACCAGCCGCTCGCCGACGCTGATTTAATGTTGCAAAGTCGTCTTTGTGCATCACGATTTCACCGCGAATTTCCGTTCGACCACGCAAAAAATGAGCGAATTGCTGGTTAGCACGTAGGGTCAGCGGCACATTCTGAATCGTCCGCACGTTCATGGTCACATCTTCACCAACCAATCCGTCGCCGCGAGTCACCGCGCGCGTCAAAATGCCGTCATCATAGATCAGCGCGCAGGCTAAGCCATCCATTTTGATGTCACACAAAAATTCTTCAGTGATGTCTTGACGCACCTTTTTCATGCGCTGTATCCACGCCGCTACCTCTGCCCGGTCAAACACATCCTGCAGCGAAATCATTCGCGTCTGATGCTGAACCTTGGCGAATTTACTGAGCGCTTTTCCCGCCACCCGCTGGGTTGGACTATCTGGCGTGATGAGTTCAGGAAACTGCTCTTCCAATTGCGACAATTCATGTTTCAGGCTATCAGCCGCCGCCTCACTCATGATCGATTCGTCGAGCACGTGATAGTGATAGCGATAATCATTGATCAGATCTCGCAGTTTGACAATTCGTTGCTCGGCCGCCTGCCTATCAAGCTGGCGCACTGTCATCGGCGACGACCTTTCGGTAGAATAAGTAGGTATAGGTAGCTGAAAATACGACAGAAAATGAAGCAACCAGCAGCACCATGATTGGCACCAATGGGAATGAAGCCGTTTGGTCAATCCAACCCGTCACAAAGGCGTCCAGCTTGATGGTCGGGATGAGAATAACTACCCAAAGCAACGTTAGCATGATAGCCAGCCACAACATCCGTAACAAAATGCGGATACGACGACCAACCACGATGTCGCCAGCCATACGTACAGCCCGCATTGGGTAGGTGCCTGGCAGCGTAACAATGATCATGGCAAAAGCTGTGGAGGTGAGCCAATACAGCGATAGCACTCCCAGCAGCCCCGTGATTGCTGCAGCGATCATCAACAGCGGTGTCTGGCTTAAGACATCGGCTGTTTGCAGCGTCGTATAGAGAATGACGCCGCCAGCAGCTGGCAATATTTGACACAGGACGATGAATAATAACACAATGAACGCGACCAGCGGCGCCCCTGCTCGGTACAGACCATCACGAATGTTTGGCGAATTGCCAGAGCTGACTGCTCGCAACAACCAAATGGTAGTCAGCCAGACCATGATCAGCGCCAACACACCCAATATTTGCTGCAGGGCGTTGTTTGGCTGATTGGTCAATTGACCGTACACCACACCGCCGAAAATCGAGAACGTCGCAAACAAATCACTCACCGCTCCCTGTTCGACTGTACCTTCAGCCAAGGCCTTAATCTTTTTGTAAGTCTCCTGGTCCATCAGTCCCGCGAGCACAAACACTATCAGCGCGTACACCAGCGCCAGGCCAAAAAACAGACGCTTGTTTGACCAAATCATTTTGACCGCCTGGGTAGTTAACGACCAATAGCCCGGAACGTGCAATGACCTGACATAGTCCCTACGTCGCGTCAGGCGAAAACTACGATGCGGTCGACGCTTCAAAAAATGAGCCCTCCAAGTTTTCAGCTGCTGCCAAATCTTTTTGCAATGATTCTTGCACCGCAAATAATAACCAGAGGCAAGTTTTTGGTTTGCTCGTGAGCGACTGGTTGTTACTTTCTTTTTGGAGACAGATGTACGTTGCTCATTCATCATCAGGCATCCTTACATTTTTGTCGCATTGTTTCGCAGACGAGCAATACGATCCTCCAACGGTGGATGGGTACTAAATAATTTTGATAAAAAGCCGGGGCGCAGCGGATTATTCATAAATAAATTGGCTGTCGATGTGCTTTGGCGCTCCATAGGTCGGCCATATTCTTGCAATTTGCCCAGTGCACTCGCCAAACCCTCTGAGTCTCGAGTTAACAACGCGCCAGAAGCGTCGGCCAAATATTCTCGCTGCCGGCTAACTGCTAACTGTGTGATGGTTGCCAAAATCGGTGCCAGAATAACTACTACCAAACCCAATATATATACCGCTGGGTGAACATCACGGTCATCGTCGCCACCAAAGAACATCATGCGCAGCGCCAAGTCCGCCAATAGTCCAATAGCACTCACTAAACCAAAAGCAATCATACTAACGCGAATATCATAGTTACGCACATGACTCATCTCGTGTGCCATCACTGCTTCCAGTTCACGCTTGTCCATGATTTCTAGCAGGCCAGTGGTTGCACCGACGATGGCGTGCTTGGGGTCGCGACCCGTCGCAAAGGCGTTCGGCGCCGGGTCGTCAATGATGTAGACTTTCGGCATCGGCATACCAGCAGCAATCGCCAAATTCTCAACTACTCGCCACAGTTCAGGCGCATCTTTTTTCTCAATCTCCTGCGCGCCAGTCATGGCCATGGCTAATTTTCCAGCCAGATAGTACTGAATCCAGGCGTACAGCATCGAACAACCAAACACAATCCACGCCAGTGAATAATTTTTGACCGCCATGCCGATGAAGACACCGATAATACCAATGATAGCTACGAACACTGCCATAATAATGACGGTGTTGCGCTTATTTTGAGAAATCGCACTATACATAGTAGATATTATAACAAAAACCGCCCGCCAACGGTAGGCGAGCGGCTGCGTGCTTTACGCGAGATAATTAGAACTTAACCTCTACTGGGTTCTCAACAGACGCACGGTCTTCAACCTCAAAGAATTCCTTGGCCTGGAAGTTGAACATGCCTGCAACGATGTTTGCTGGGAAAGTCTGAATCTTGGTGTTCAGGTCACGAACGCCACCGTTGTAGAAGCGGCGGGAAGCTTGAATTTTGTCTTCAGTGTCGACCAGTTCCTGCTGCAATTGCATGAAGTTTTGGTTAGCCTTCAAGTCTGGGTAAGCCTCAGCTACCGCAAACAGACTCTTCAAGGCGCCTTCGAGCATGTTTTCTGCCTCGGCAGTATCCTTCACACCTTTGGCATCCATGATGGCTGAACGTGCTTCGGTCACCTTTTCAAATACTTCCTTCTCGTGCGTAGCGTAACCCTTCACAGAGTTTACGAGATTTGGGATCAAGTCAGTTCGACGTTTCAATTGAACCGTGATGTCGCTCCATGCTTCTTCAACGCGGTTGCGTAAGGTCACCAAACCATTATAGGTGGCGACGATGAAGCCGATAGCGAGAACCAGGACAACGCCAACGACTATAAGTGCTATGATGATTGAGCTCATTGAATATTCTCCTTATCAATTTATGCTAACCCCTTCATTATACCACAGACGTTTTGCTTGTGGTTAGGTTTTTGGGTGATAAAAATGACCCGAAATAACGAGCCATTGTTTGCAATTTGGTGCGCAAGGCGGGAATCGAACCCGCACGACTTTTGGTCAAGGGATTTTAAGTCCCTCGCGTCTACCAATTCCGCCACTCGCGCCCATATTCTGCACTAATGACCGCCCGATGTCCATGTCTACTGACATTTGACACGGTCTGCCATTTGCGCTGGTTTGTATTATACTATATTTATGAAGCAAATTGTAATAGTTCACGGCGGGTCAAGTTTCAATAACTACGAAAATTACTTGAATAATCTAAAGAATAGTCAGCTTCATTATGAACGGCTACTTTGGGCACAAAAATGGCGTGACTGGCTAGCACAAGAAATCGTCGTCGCTGATGTTTTGCTGCCAGATTTCCCCAACAAACAGAATGCCGACTACACTGAGTGGAAAATATATTTTGAAAAGCTACTGACCCTGCTTGGCGATGACGTTCAGCTGGTCGGCTATAGCTTGGGTGCAATGTTTTTGGCGAAGTATTTACACGAATCACCACTTAGCAAGCCAGTCCGACGACTGGTGCTAGTGTCACCATGCTATGATGACGAATCAGTTGAAGACCTTGGCAGCTTTCAAGTGACAAGCGCCACCGGGCTCGAAACATCCGCCAAAGAAATTCACCTATTTCACAGCAAAGACGATCCGGTCGTACCCTTTACTGAACTTGCCAAATTTCAGCGTGATTTGCCGACCGCTACGGTGCATATTTTTGAAAATCGCAATCACTTTTTCCAACCAACTTTTCCAGAATTAAAAGAATTGCTCGAAAAATAAGATAAGAAAAACGTCCGATATTCAGACGTTTCATATTCACTTGGAGGCACGTACGAGAGTCGAACTCGTCTAAAAGGTTTTGCAGACCTCTGCGT
>CAUVOA010000024.1:0-6947 GCA_963553545.1 uncultured Candidatus Saccharibacteria bacterium
ACCCGGTGAACTGGTATAATGATAAGCGTGAAGATTAAACGCACTAAAACGACAAAAGATTATCTCATATTAGTTATAGCATTGGCATTGTTAGTAGGTGGCGGATATTTGCTTATTACTATTTTTAGCCCCTTTTTTGCAACACAATTTATCGACCCAAAAAACAATGAGACAACTAAGGTTTTGCAAAAAACAACTGATGAGTTTCATCCAGAAAATCGCATTTACATCCCGGCTATCAATGTCAATATCCCGTACAAAACCGGTGGCGCAGAAGTGTTAGAGCTAACTGCCTGGTGGCGTAAGCCAGAAAATGGCAACCCTAAAGAGGGTGGAAATTTCATCGTTGCTGCTCATCGCTTCCAGATTGGACCAACACCACAACGCACCATCAACAATTCTCCTTTTTACAATATCAACAAGCTCAAAGTTGGTGATTCTATCACAGTTGATTACGACGGCAAACGCTACGAGTACAGCATATATGATATATATAAGGTTAAGCCCGATGCTATCGAGATAGAAGAACGAACCGATCAACCACGCTTGACGCTGTATTCATGTTCCCTGGGTGGATCATTTGACAAGCGTGAAGTCATCATCGCTGTCCCTAAATAGTCCATACAAAAATCCGCCCCAACATAGTAGGGCGGACCTGAAACTACTTGGCTTGCTTATTTGCGCAGTCCCAATGTAGCCAGCACTTGCTTGTAACTCTCAAAGTCAGTTCGCTCCAAGTATCGCAGTAGGCGCTTGCGCTTACCTACCATCTGGACAAGGCCGCGACGAGCCATGAAGTCGTGTTTGTTGACTTTCAAGTGCTCTGTAACCTCTTTGATACGAGCTGTCAAAATCGAAATCTGTACCTGAGGGCTACCGACATCGTTTTTGCCAACCTGAGTCAAAGCAATCGCTTTTTGCTTGTTCTCTTTACTAATCATAGCCGTTTGATTATATCAGGAGTGACCGATATTTTCAAGCAGTGCCGCTAGAATAGCTGCGCGTAGCTATATATCGTTGAGCCACTGTCTGGTGCTTGCGTGCTATTGTGATGACAACTTGAACGAATACGATTGAAGGTTGCTACGTCCTCGGTAGATGGATTATTCAATGCGGCATATATCACAAACCCCTTACCACCGTCATGACACTCATAGATTCGAAAGATTGCTTCCTCATTTGCTGCTTTTTTACTAGAAACACCTTGCCGATAGTCAGCCTTCAAATAATCCGGTACCAAAGTTTGTACACCATCCGGCGCATTAAACGGACCAAATCCGGTGATGCGCTTTCCTCTAGCCTCCGCCAAAGCAGCAGCATCGCCCGCAGTTTTAACTGCAGATCGAATCTTCGCGTCCAATCCATTCTCACGCACCGACCGATACGAGACAATTGCTATTGATGCCAACACGGCAATCACTGCTATAACAATTAATACTTCAACCAATGTAAAACCCTTATGCTTCATATCCATATAATACCACCCTAATTCTCTATGCCAAAATCTGATAGTTTTGCTGCTTGTTCGATGGTAAAATCGGCAATTTTTGTGCGCCGCAACGACCGACAGTAGGCACCAGTCCCCAAATAGTTCCCGATGTCCTCTGCTAGCGTACGAATGTATGTGCCACTAGAGACATGAGTATTGATGCATAGTTTTGGATAGTTATATGATGCAATTTCAATGTCATACACCGTGATCTGCCGTGCAGGTATTGCAACTTCCTGACCTTTTCGCGCGAGTTGATAGGCGCGCTGCCCATTGATTTTGATGGCGCTAAAAGCTGGCGGGGTTTGCTCAATCACCCCAATGAACTTCCGTACAGCCTGTCTCACCTCTTGAATTGTCGGCTGATGCTCAGACACCGGCGTAAGCTCTCCTTCAGGATCTCCCGTCGTGCTAGTCACCCCCAAAATGATTTCTGCCTGATACCATTTGTCTAGCTTGGTAAATGACCCGGCTTCTTTACATTTTTTACCCGTTACTAAAATCATCAGACCAGTAGCAAACGGATCCAAGGTACCGGTGTGTCCAACTTTTGCTTTCTTACCTAGCTGTTGATTGAGCACTCTCCTGATTCTGGCGACTACGCCAAAACTGCTCATACCAGCTGGTTTGTCAATAAGCACGATATCGTCATTTGGTATCATGCTAATTTTGTCCCGGAATCTGGAACTGGGTTGGATTAAATTCAGAGTTAGTAGTATTTACAACTGACGGGGTTGCCGCTGGCGTCGGTGGAGTATTAGGGCTGACTGCTGGAGCTGGCGGAAAAGCCGGTGGCAGTTCTGGCAACGTACTAAAGTCAGGCATTGGTGGTAACCCTGCTATATTTTTGGCAGAAGACTCAATTTCCGCCAAAGTTGGGGTGCCAGGGTTTACCGCCAATGGATCTGGAACATTAGGCACCGCTGCTAATGCTTCGCTAACAGCTTCGTGAGTTGGTTGACCTAATGACTGATTAGTCCCCAATACCTTTGAGGTATCTTCACTGAGAGCAGCCATGACATCGCCATTATGTCCAGCGATAGCTGAAGCTTCTCCCAGAGGAGAGATAGACCTATTGTTCTGTAAATTGTTGTTCATTTCAGCAAACGGGTCGACTGATTTTGGCTCATCATCATGGCGAGCAACGGTGGCGTTTATCGGTGAATCACTAAACCCCCCTTGACTAGTACCCGGTTGACCATGATTCAAAATCGTGCGGTTACGACCACTTTCAGCCTCGCGCTTCTTGTCTTCTGCAGCCTGTTCAGTTGAAGCATTGAACGTACCGCCTACTGACGGTTCCGGCAACTCATCTTTCGGAGATTGTGGGCTGCCTAGCGGCTTGATGGCTGGTAAGCTATATTCTGGCTCCGGTAATTTTGCTGGTTCTTCGGATTCTACTGGTGTGGATTTGGCCAATTGTTTTTCCAAGTACGATTCAGCGGCACGTGCAGCCTCATCTTGAGCCTCAGCCTGTGTTCGTCGAGCCACCTCATCTAGGTCACCCCTCTTTTGGTGTGAGATCTCCAAGGTGCCATCATCTGGTTTTGGTAGCTCCTTATCTGCTTGTTTTGGCTGTTTACGTGATGAACGGCTAATTGACAGTTTAGTGTTATCTACTTCTGCTTCTTCGGCATCTGATGGCTCACTCGAATCGCCACCATCTTCTGGTTCATCAGGTTCATCAACAGGAGCTTCCAACTCCTCAGCTTCCACTAACTTTGCAGCAATCAATTGCTGATTGGCACCTGCAGCCATCAAGTCTGCGGCAGCTGTCATGACTCGGGGTGACGTCAGGTTGTTACTAAACCTATTAGTTACAGCAACGATACCGGTCATAAATGCATTTGCCATCTGTTCGTCCAGTGTCGCCTTGACTGTTTTCAGCTCATCAACCAATTCCAAAAGCATCTCGCTCACACCACTAGCATTGCGCTCGTGCCAATCAATTGCGCCCAGGCTACTCTTAATGTCGCGAGCTGTCACTGTCACAACATCAGCACTGTGTAGAATTTTGCCATGAGCCGTCAAGGCTTCATCAAGATGATTGCTGTCTTCAACGTTCAAAGCCAACACCAGCTCAATGTTGTAATCACCCTGTGAGAACTCCAAGTCTGCTTCAGTAATTGTTGTTCTGTACGGTGTGATAAAAATTTTCACAACCGCATCGTCAACGATTTTGTACCGCAAGTGATCCGCCTTATCCTTATCAAGCGCGATGATAAAGTCCCTGAGACTGTCCGCCGTGTCTTCAAATGTCTTGTCAGGCTCCAGGAAATTTATTGCCGGTGGAATTTTACCAGAAAATACCGCTGTAGCGTGCTTGCCAAGCTCATTCAAAAATAATGTGAGACCCAACGCCGCTGACAACTCATCAACACTTGGATCACGACTAACCGTAACTAATATATTAGTATTTTCTTTGATTTTTTGGATTACCTGCTGCTTGGCGGAAGCGGTGCTCATTGTTTATTTTCCTGTTTCTTTTTATTGCTATAGCCTTTGGCTGAATTATAGCATAAGCATAGGCGATTAGTCAAGATTGTACCCCGTTTCATCCCGCCCCTTTACTTTTCATGCGATTTTCTGTATAATGCATCTTTGATTAGCGATAAAAACTTATAGAGGTAAAGGAGTACCATGCCAATCATCAAATCCGCCATCAAGCGCGCTAAACAAGCAGTTAAACGCCGTGAAAAGAACATCGGCATCAAGAAAGACATCAAATCAGCAGTCAAAGCTTTTCACGCAAATCCAACCGCTACTACCTTGGCAGCTGCCCACTCTGAATTAGATACCGCAGTTAAAAAGGGTCTTTTGAAGAAAAATACTGTGGCTCGCCGTAAAAGCGCTCTGAGCAAAGCAGCCAAAGAGGCTGGCGTTAAACTAGAAGCTGCCAAAAAGCCGGCAACCAAGAAACCTGCTGCAAAGAAAACACCAGCTGCCAAGCCAGCTGCCAAAAAGGCACCTGCAAAGAAGCCAGCACCAAAAAAACCTGCCGCTAAAAAAGCTGACAAATAAGACTCGTCAATTTCAAACAACACCTCAGTGATGATGCTGAGGTGTTGTTATTTGGTTACAATTTTACCAACGCCGTTTCTATCAGCAGCCACGGATTAACCCCGGTTGTTTTCATCTGAAGGTCTGCCTGAAACAATGCGTCGTTGATCCGCCTGAGATGTTCAATGTCAACGGTCCGCGCTGACGAGGACAAGCGCTGTAACACATATGGATTGACCGATAAATCTGCCGCCACCGTTTTATTATCGCCACCCGACAACACCAATGCTACCAGGTTGGTCGCCTGCGAAGCTAATAGCCCCATCGTCTGATAGGCACCATCTACGCCACTTTCCGATTCCAAATAACTGATGATGTTATGCACCATTTCATAATCCTTCGACAAAGCAGCAACGAACAAATCAAATACGTTTTCTGACCTCGCCAACGGCACCAAATCATTGATCAGCTCGTTAGTAATATTCTCCGCGAGCGCCAATTGATCCAAAAAATTACTGAGTCGCAACTGGTCAAACCCCAAACGGTCAATCAACGTTCCTATTTGTGTGCGCGTCAGTCTATAACCGCGCTCACGAGCCTGCACTTCACACCAAGATATAAGCTGCGGTTTTTGGCGGTCACTGAGCGGCAAAAATTCTTGAGTTTTGGCAGTTTTTTGCAACCATTTATAGGTTTTTGTTCGTTTATCAAGTTTGCTTTCTAGCAAGATAACGGTTTTATCATCATCAAACGGCAACTCTGACAATCGCGACCAGATGTCAAAATTTTCGCTCAACTTCGAGATGACGTACACTGCAGACTGACTAAATAGGGTTTGTCCAATTGCTATTTCCTGCATATCAGCCAGCGTTAATTCCTCGCCATCATACCGCACGACGTCCGCATCACCAACCAGCGCTACCAACGCCGCCTGTTTCTCAAATTCGTTATCACCACAGAGAAGATAGATCATTTAACCTCCACCTGGCACACCGGACAAACATGCGTACCACGACCGCCGACTTTTAGCTTAATGATTTCTTGGTCAGGGTGGCGGTGGCAAGCCTGACCTTCGCGGCGAAATACATGAGCAAATGTCAGATAATTCCCTTTTCGGCCCTCGGCATCAACGTAATTTTTATCGGTTGAGCCGCCTTGATCGATGCTGAGTTGCAAGATTTGCCGCAGCTCATTAAATAATGTATTCAACTGCTGATCGCTAACATTTTTTACCCGCGTTTGCGGATGAATCTGTGCCGCCCACAGCGCCTCGTCAGCATAAATATTGCCAACCCCAGCGATCACTGCTTGGTCAAGAAAGGCTGGTTTGATCATCGAATTCTGACGGCGGCGAATCCGCTGGATGAAATCCTCAGCCCGCGTCTGAGGATCAAGCGGCTCCGGCCCGACTTTTTGCATGAATGGCAGGTTTTTTACTTCATCAGTCGGCAGTAATTTTACCCAGCCAAACTTGCGCTGATCGTTAAAAAACAGTCGTGACCCGTCCACAAAATCAACCTGCACCCGCGTCGACCGATCCGGCAGCTCACCAATCAAGCTATCGTTTGGGTGACCGCCAGCAAAACTCTGCACTCCACGAAAGATAAGCTGCCCCGTCATCTTCAGATGTATCACCAGCGAATACTGCGTATCCAGGTCAATCATCAGCACTTTTGCTCGCCGTCGCACCGCCGTCACGCGCGCGCCATACAAAAATTGTTCAACATCAGCAGGCGCATTCGGAAAGCTTTTTGGTGAGTCAAACGCCGTCACTCGCGCTACCACTCGACCCGGCAATAGTTCAGCTAAACCGCGGCGAACCGTCTCAACTTCTGGCAGCTCAGGCATCCGATGTAACCTCCATCCCTCGTTATCTATTATGTGTATTAGAATTGGAAGAATGTATCTTCCTGCTGCAAGCCAACACCTGCAGCAATCTTTTTCCCGTCAGGAATTTGATTGAGGAACATCAGCAATATGTCATTGGCATTGGCAGTTGCTGAGCCTTTTGAGCCACCACAGTCCGACGTCCACAGCGTCTTCACTGGATTTCCGTGATATAATGTCTCAAACTTGTACACTTTACCGTTGGCGCAAATACCTCTCAAATCATTTTGTTCTTCTGACAATTGACGCCCTTCCATCATCTTCCTTTTTTCCAGAGCGTACACCAATTCTTCATAGGCGCGGCTATTATTATCTAGCTTTTTCTCATCAATTTGCTTTTCCAAATATCCCTCATAGGTACTCATGCGTCGAATGTCTGGTGTGATTTCAATCTGGTAGGAGCGGAATTTTTCCTGCGCAACAATTGGCCCCCGAACCGTCAAACGCACTGCTCGATTAGCGTCAGTTGATAACAATGACTCTTTGGCAATATCTGCCTGAGATTTTGGTTTATTCTCCGGATTATTACCGCCCAGCAAAGACCGACCAATGGCGATAACCGCCGCCACCG
>CAUVOA010000025.1:0-6672 GCA_963553545.1 uncultured Candidatus Saccharibacteria bacterium
TAAATCGTGCGGCGGAAAATGCCGAGAAGCGAATCGTGTTGATTACCGGTGACCAGGCACTCAGTGGTTTGGCAGCCGCAGCCCGCATCCCAGTGGCCAAGACATTGCAGTCTCGTCCAGAAATTGCGGAAATTCCAGCCATCGATGTTGATGATGGCAATGATGTGATTGACGGTAGTGAGATACCAGTCGGTGAATTGGCGGACAGGGCGACACCGAAAGCACGAAATAAGGCCGATGACGCTATCGATGCAGCCATAGCCGAGGATGAAAAGCCAACAAAGCCAGCAAAACCTGCTAAGCCAGCAGGTAAAGGCAAGCCAAAAGTCCCAGATTTTAATGTTTTCCGCAAAAAATTAGTCTTGATTGGCGGCGGTATCGTTCTATTTGTTCTGTTCATGGTTTGGGCGATTTGGTTTGCGCCGCATGCCACGGTGGTGATCACAGCTAAAACGACCACTTCTACGGTTGATAAATCCGTTACGTTAAAGCAGGACGGAAAGGTTGATGCTGCTAACAATATCGTCAAGTCGTTGCGTCAAGAACAAAAGAAAGATATTTCCGTCGATTTCACCCCTACGGGTAAGAAGAAAGTTGGTGAAAAAGCAAGTGGTACGATGCACCTTGTTCGAACATCGGTATCAAGCTTGACGCTAACAATTCCGGCTGGAACGTCCTTCTCGTCGGGCGATTATACGTTTGTCAGCACAGAGCCAGCCAGCTTGTCGGGCACCTCAATTGGTCCTGGCGGTGTCATCCAATCGGTGGCAACCGTCAAGGTGCAAGCAACTCAGGTTGGTAGTGAATACAATCTATCGTCACGAAGCTATTCTTCAAATGTGAGCGGCTTTTCGGCGGCGGGCACCGCAATGAGTGGCGGCTCGAGTCGGGAAGTGACTGTGGTGTCGGCTGATGATGTTGCCAAAGCTAAAGTTAAGCTTGACGCCCAAAAAGACACTTCACTGCAATCAGCAGTCAAGGCACTCTTCCCATCTTCAAGCATCGTCATCAATGAAAGCTACCAAGAGGCTCGCTCAAACCCTACTCCTTCAGTGGCGGTTGACCATGAAGCCAGCGGTACAGTTCAGTTGAAAACAACAGTGACAGCCAGCATGCAGGGTATTGATCGCTCTGATATGAAACAATTCTTGGAGGATACGCTCAAGAAAGAAATTGGCAGCAAGAAAAACCAAAAGATCTATAATGATGGGTCAAATGAGGTAAAATTTGCACAATACAGTGAGCGTAATAATGCCGTGCAAGTTCGATTAACCGCAAATGCGAAGATTGGCCCAGAAATTGATGAACACAAAGTCAAAGAACAGGTTAAGGGTCGAAACTATGGTGATGTTCAGTCGAGCCTTGAATCAATCGAAGGCGTGCAAGATGTTGACACGAAATTCTCACCGTTTTGGGTGCGCACCGTGCCAAACAATGACAAACATATTAGTATAGAATTTAAATTGGATAATGGCCGGTAAGAATTTGCTGGCACTGGACGTCGGTGAACGACGAATTGGTTTGGCTATGGCTGATACCTCAGTCAGAATCGCTGTGCCGTTTGGTTGGCTGGAGAATAACGATGAGATTTTTACCAAACTGGCGGAAACGGTGTTACGACATGATATTGATATCATCGTTGTCGGCTATCCGCGCAATCAGTCGGGCGAACCAACCAAACAGACAGCTTTTGTAGAGCAGTTTGTTGATGATTTCTCTGAGATTGAGCTTGATGCTGAGCTGGTTTATCAAGATGAGTCGCTCAGTAGCGTTGAAGCTGAACGTCGGTTAGGTCGCGTTAAAGATAAAGGTGAGATTGACGCTGAGGCTGCCAGTATTATTTTGCAGGATTATTTGGAGGTACACTATGCAGATTCGTAAGTCGAGAAAATGGATGATTGTGGTAGCTGGCTTGGTGGCAGTGCTCGGTTTATCTGCTGCGGCTGGAGCTGGTTGGTATATACACAATCTTTCGGCGGTAAACGCAGGCGACCAGACAGTAACGCGGGTCAATATCACCAGCGGCATGACAGCCCCTCAGGTGGCATCTGCTCTGGAAGAAAAGAAACTTATCCGCAGTCGGTATGCATTTTTGGGCTATATCAAATTGAAGCGAATTGATGCTCGTTTTAACGTCGGCGTGTATGCTGTTAAGCCATCGCAGTCAACACCTGAGATCATCAAACATCTGATCGACGGTCAATCTGATGAGGTGGCTGTTCGCTTCTACCCTGACGGTACGTTACGCGGAAAAGATTACCGCTCAGTCGAAAGCGCTCTCAAAAAAGCTGGATATAACGACGCCGATATTGAATCCGCCTTTAAGGCTGACTACGATAGCTATGTATTCAAATCACGGCCAACAGGCGCTGACCTGGAGGGTTTTGTCTATGGCGATACGTATTTCATGAGTGGTGATGCAACCGCCAAATCAGCAATTCAGCGTGCATTAGCAGAGTTTGATCAAGTAGCCAGAAAAAATAATTTGGAAGAAAAGTTCAAAAAACGCGGATTGACGCTCTATCAGGGTATAACGCTCGCTTCCATCGTTCAGAAAGAGTCAATCGGCTGCGGTGTAGGTACCGAAGTCTGTGAAGATCAGCGAAAGATCGCTAGCGTATTTTATAACAGGATGAAAGCCGGTATGAACTTAGGGTCGGATGTGACCTATCAGTATGCTGCTGACAAGATGGGTGTCACTCGTGATACGCAGCTTGACTCCCCATACAATACTCGCGTGCACAAAGGGTTGCCGCCGGGACCGATAGCTACTCCTGGGCTAAGTGCACTGAATGCGGTTGCCGACCCGGCACAGACAGATTACCTCTTTTTCCTCAGTGGCGATGATAATGTAACCTATTTTGCTAAAACAGATGCCGAGCACACTGCTAATACCAAGGCGCATTGTCATCAAAAATGTCAGCAATCTTGACAAAATGTATTTTCTAAAAATGTTTTGACTTAAATGTCAATATAGACTATAATAGATGTCAGCTTAACCATGAACAGTTAACTTTGTTTTGGCTGTCTGAGGTTGAGCCTACCAAAACGGTCGTACGGATACAGCACAAAACTAATCGTTTATGAAATATCACTAATTATTAGGTCGACAACGTATCCTGTTCTATTGCGAGAAGAAAGACTCATTATGGTAGTAGCACTGGCGGTAACGTCAATGCAGGAGAACGATTATTCGTAACACATCAAAGACTCGACAGAGTCGTCTAGCGCGAGTACGGTCAGCTTCTATCTATGTAGCCCTATTTGCACTTATTGTTTCATTTTTGACTATTAATAATTATCATCAGGGGACCGGGGTTACTGGAGTGGAGGTTTCTGCCCAAGAGTCTCAGGTTGCTAACCCAAATCCAAAGTCTACAACCACAAGTAAGGAAAAAATGTCAGTCGATCAATTAGAGGTGGCTGACGCTGTCGCTAGTTTAGCAGAGGCTACTGATTTACCATCTGCTGGTGACTTGCGCGAAGCAACTACTTCTTTGCAAATTCAGAAGCAGTTAGCTCAAACTGACGCAGAGGTTATCTCTAAGCCGCAGCTTATCCAACCGGAAACGTCGTCTCAGCGTGGTATTACTGAATATGTTACTAAGCCGGGTGATGATTTAGCTAAAATTGCTGCTAAATTCAAAATCTCAGCCCAGACACTGCGTTGGGCGAACAATATGACCTCTGACGCTGTTGAACCGGGTAGGACACTGTTGGTACCACAAGTTGATGGTGTGGTTTACACTGTCAAGGAAGGCGATACCATCGCAGCTATCGCTTCAAAGTATAAGGTTGATGCTGAGCGAGTTTTATTGTACAACTCACTGGACCGTGTAGCGCAGCCAACAGTAAATACGCGCATTGTGTTGCCTGGTGGTGAGCTACCAGAGAATGAGCGCCCAGGATATGTTGCGCCACGTGGCGGTCGAAGCGGTAATAGTCATTCTGGTTATAGTGGCGTAAGCTACGGTAACGTTGCTGCATCTGTTGGTAACCGATACGCACCAGGTAACTGTACGTGGTACTCATATGAGCGACGTTTGGCACTTGGTCGTCCAATCGGTAGCTTCTGGGGTAACGCCAATACCTGGGCAGCAAGTGCGCGCGCTGCTGGCTTTACGGTCAACAAGACACCAGCTCCGGGTGCTATCTTCCAAAGCTCAGGTGGCTACTATGGACACGTTGGAATTGTTGATCGGGTTGAGAACGGTCGGGTGTTCGTCAGTGACATGAACTTTGCTGGGTATAACGTCATTACCCATCGTGAATTGACCAACCCAGGTGCTTACAACTACATCCATTAATATAAGTAGTGAGATACTCATGAACGCTCCTGTATATTCAGGGGCGTTTTGCTATAATAAAGATATGTTTGTAGATACAGCGAAAGTGTTAGTACGAGCTGGCAAGGGCGGTAACGGCGCGGTCAGTTTTCGGCATGAGAAATATGTTGACAAGGGCGGTCCTGATGGTGGTGACGGCGGACACGGCGGTGATGTGGTGTTTTTGGCGACCAAAGATCTGAATACGCTGCTTAACTTTCGCTACAAGCCAGAACTAAAAGCAGAGAATGGCGGTGACGGCAGCAAGCCCAACAAGCGCGGTAAAAGCGGTTCGCCGCTGGTCGTCAAAGTGCCGATGGGTACATTGGTCAAGCGTGACGGTAAGGTGGTGGCGGATTTGACAGTGGACCAGCAGCAGGCAGTCGTTGCCCGCGGCGGTGACGGTGGTTTTGGTAACGCACATTTTACGTCCAGCACCCGCCAAGCACCAAAGATTGCTGAACTTGGTGAGGCAGGTGAAGAATTTGAGGCGGAGTTAGAATTGAAATTATTGGCTGATGTTGGCTTAGTCGGCTTTCCTAATGCTGGTAAATCAACATTTTTGAGCGTGGTTTCCAATGCTCGACCGGAAATCGCTAATTATGAATTTACGACCTTGACGCCAAATTTGGGCGTGGCGGATATTGATGATGGCTCAATTTTGATCGCCGATATTCCAGGGCTGATTGAAGGCGCTTCGGAGGGCAAGGGCTTGGGCGATCAGTTTCTGCGCCACGTTGAGCGGACGGCGGTGTTGCTGCACATGATTGACCCCTATAGTGACGACCCAGCAGAAAAATACCAGACCATTCGCCGCGAGCTGGAAAAATATTCCGAAGAATTGGCGACTCGTCCAGAGATTATCGCCCTGACGAAATGTGAAGGATTGGATGATGAAATCATTGCCATGCAATCAACGGCACTCCAAAATGTAGCCAACGGTTCACCAGTGCTGGCGATTTCGTCGCAGACACATGCCGGTGTGACCGAACTCCTGCGTTTGCTGCGCCGTGAAGTTACAGACTATCGGGCGCGGGAAGCTGAGTTGATTGAAGAAGAAGGCGATGAGTTGCCAGTCATTGCTTTGGATGCGCAAGCAGCATCTGATGCCTGGACGGTAGAGCGGGTGGTTGGCGTGGAACCTGACAATGTAGGCGATGAAGATGCGGTTAGTTTCATTATCCACGGGGCTAAAATTGAAAAGTTTGCTCGCCGCACTAACTTTGATCAATTTGAATCAGTCAATCGCCTGCGCGACATCATGCGAAAAATGGGTATCGCTCACGAGCTCATCCGTCAGGGCGCAGTCGGTGAGACTGTTGTGCAGATCGGTGAATCGATGCCGTTTACGCTGGTCGAGCAATAGCTTGACATCGTCAATAGTGGTATAATTAGGTATAAATCGCTAATCAGACGAGGAGGTATCATGGGTAGTAGTAACACAGAGCGGCAGATGACTGTACCGAGCTATTGGGAGATCGGGCGACTGGAAAACAAAATTGCATATAAATCAAATCGAGAGGCCACCGTAGGGGCAGTTGGGGCTGTCGGGTTGACCTCGTTGGAACTTGCGTTTGCTCCTGCGGTACGTCGTTATCATTTTGGCCCTAACGTCCGGAGGCATGTGGCTTTTAAGGACGCACAGAACGATATTCTAAGAACGTTGCGGGGTGAGGAGCCGCTCAGTGGTGATCATTATTTGAAAAATCAGCCTGAAGAATATGTTGAACGCTTGGCAGTAGAAGTTCGTAAGGGAAATGTTGAATCGCTGCTTGATGGGCCAGTTGGCAAATTGACACAGTATGTATTGGCTGGCCTGAAGAAGAAACAGTTTGGTTCTGAAAAAGCGGCTGGATATTATGCTGACTGGCTTGACGCAACGAAGGCCGACTATGTGAGGCCAGAGGAACAACCTGCGTTGAGCGCGGAAGAATTGAAGAAAATTTATCGTAAGCTGGGCGGGGCGTACAATGTGCATTTGGCCCTGGCGGGTGCTGAGCTGCGCACTCCTGATGTATCTGATGATTTTGGGGAGAAAGTTGAACAGTTGATTGCATTAAACCATCTGGAATCGCGCTGGAAAGACGGTAGGATTCATGTGCCAGAAGAGGTACTGAAAGAAGCGTGGGTTGACCCTCAGGCGCCAGTGGACAAGGCTCTTCGTTCACCTATCATTAGGGAATGGAGAGATGATACGCGCTCGGATGCTGCAAAGGCATTGAAGCTGGATGTGTACAATTTGTTGCACGGAGAAAAAAATCTCATGCCTGGTCCTGAGTATGCTAAACGACTTCTTGCTCGAGAAGCGATAGCGGCGATTAACAACGATTAATAATCATGGCGCAAA
>CAUVOA010000026.1:0-6660 GCA_963553545.1 uncultured Candidatus Saccharibacteria bacterium
GGTATCGTGCTACTCAATCGTATCAAGGGCTTTGAGGTTATGTCAGAAGATGAGGAATCAGTAACGCTCAAAATTGGCGCCGGTGAAGTTTGGGACGAAGTGGTGGCACGAACGGTAGACATGGGTCTGAGCGGCATTGAAGCGATGTCTGCCATCCCCGGCACGGCTGGAGCTGCGCCAGTACAGAACGTTGGTGCCTATGGGCAGGAGATAGCAAATACCCTGGTGGAAGTTGAGGCGTATGATTCAGCTACACACGCCATGGTTGTGTTGCCTGCTGAGGCGTGTCATTTTTCTTACCGCCATAGTATTTTCCGTGGCTCACAGATGGGTCGCTACTGCATCACGGCCATCACCATTCGCTTGTCGCGCCGCGCTCCACAGCCGCCATTTTATGCTGGCTTGCAGCGATACCTCGACGAACATCACATCACTGATTACACGGTAGCGGCTATTCGCCAAGCGGTGATTGCCATTCGACACGATAAATTGCCCGATCCGACCGTGACGCCTAACAGCGGCTCATTCTTTAAGAATGCCATGGTCAGTCAAGAGACGCTGGATGCGATTCGTCAAACTCATCCTGATGTGCCAAATTACGCTATGCCAGATGGGACTTATAAAATTCCGACTGGTTGGCTGATTGATCAAGCGGGTTTCCGCGGCAAGGAGCTACACAACATGAAAATCCACGATAAAAACGCGTTGGTACTGACCAATCCTCATGCCGCAACCTATCATGACCTCGAATCTGCTCGCCAAGCCATCATCCAGGCAGTGTATGACCAATTCCACGTCCGCATTGAGCAAGAACCATTAGAATTATAGGCTTGCACTGACGCTCATTTCTGGTTATGCTTATACTATGAGTCGACGAACTGGTTTCACGGTTGTGGAAGTGATTATCGTGATGGCTATCATGGCTATTTTGCTGGCCATTGGTACCGTTAGTTTTCGGTCATATCAAGTTTCAACTCGTGACAAAACGCGTGAGGGTGATATCGCGACTATTCAAAATTATCTAGAATCATTATATCCTCGCGAACTGCGTGATTCATCAAACAATATCATCAAATCGGCTGGTAGCTATCCAGCGCATGCGGTCAATGGGGCGGGCGGTAGCGCCATGACTGACGCACTTTTCGATCAAATATTTTCCGAACTACCAGATGCTGCAAAGAAGGGTCCGCTGCCAGGTGAGAAGTTTGTCTCCGCTGGTGTTTTGCAGTATGGATCACACTCGACCCCACTAAATCGCTCAATGCTGATATCGTATACGAGCGACTACAATACTCATAAACCATCAGGTTACGCCAACGGTGCGTACGCGTATTTTGCTATCAACCGTTCAGGCAACCGCTGTATCACCTTGACTGACGAATGCCAGGGCTATATCATCATGTATCATCTCGAGGGGCAGCCCCTTGAGTGGAAAATAGTGGAGAAGAGTCGGTGATGAAAAAAGGTTTTACCGTCGTTGAGCTGATGATTACACTGTTTGTTGCGTCACTTTTCATCATCAGTGGTTACCAGCTATACCAGGTGGTAGTGTTTCGCGGTAGTGATGCTCGCAAATTATCGGAGGCTAGCACTTTGGCGTACGAAGTGCTGCGGTCTGAAGGCACCTATCAAGAGATATCGCAACTCTGCTTTGGTTCGTCTCACCCTGAACAGACCATCACTCGTACCAATGCGCTGCTCGGAACAGTCAACATCACACTAAAACGTTGCCGTGTTCAGCCAAACGTCGGCGTGATGCGCGTGACGGCCACTGCCAAGTATGACAATCCAGCAAAGGAAGTTTCTCATGCGGTCTATGTCTCACAGTAAGTCTCAGCGCGGGTTTACGCTGGTGGAGATGTTGGTGATATCGCCGTTGGTGATCATCATTTTGGCGGGTATCGTCGGCATCGTCATCAGTTTGACGACGGAGTCCATGCGCACGACTGCTCGTTCTCAGCTGCAAAACGAAGTGCAGGCGGTGCTGGATCGTATGGAAGAAGATGTGCGTACGAGTCTGGTTATCAATCCTGATTCATCATTTGCGCTAAGTACCAATAATTTTGTCACCAATAAAAACCCGCTAGCAACCGACCGGCGACTGGTTAAAAAGGACTGTTCGGTGGCGAGCGCTGGGCTACTGCTCGAAGAAGCCTTGTCATACAACCTGGAGTAGTCAGTTTCCGGCTCCAAGCTCATGAGAAAAGTCTCCATGAATGCATGTCAAACCTCGCCAAATACCTGGCAGCGTCCAAAGACAGAAACGGTGATGTCGTCAAATTCTGCAACTGATTTACAGATTGACTATATCAATATTTCCAGTTCTGAACCAAGTGCTGTCAGGATCAAATTGACCGCCAAACGTCAAGTTGCAGGTAGTGAAATCAGCTACACCGGCATCATGTATGCTAGGTCGCTCAACGCACAATGATAAAATGCTTGTGTTTTTAAAACTGCTCTGATACAATCAAAATTGTTAATAACTTAACCAAAAAATAGGGGGCAAATCAGAAATGATTTCTTCAAACAAAACTAAAGGTTTCACACTTGTTGAGCTCTTGATCGTGATCGTTGTTATCGCGATTTTGGCAGCAATCTCAATCGTTGCCTACAACGGTGTAACACAAAAAGCACGTGACGACGAACGTCAATCAAACGCACGTAACCTCGTCAACGCAGCAGCATCTTTCAACTCTAGTGCAGAGGACGACAAGTGGCCTACTGTTTCTGAGGTAGGTGGCTACAGTACTATTAAGGTTCCAGCTACAGTTATCAGCGCGACTGACGGTACTGCACCAACACCATCTAACAAGAACCACTATGGCTACGAGTTCTGCAAAGACGGTGGTGTAACAACAAACCAGTCTGAAGCAACCGGTGTGAAGGTTAAATACTGGAAAGACGTTGATGCTGGTACTGACCACGTGAAAGAGATTACAACTGGTAAATGTAACTAGTTTTAACTTAGCAACACGCTAATAATATAAATACCTCAGGTATAGCCTGGGGTATTTTATTAAGTCTTAGGTTTGTTGCCTAGCTCTTAGTGTAAGGAAGCGGAAAACTCTTTGCTAAAGACCCAGTTTTTTGTTTGAGTTCAGCATGGACATTCGGGTCATCGGTTCGAATTGCTGCAATGATCAGCTCAGTAATCTGCTTGATCTCCGCTTCTGTCATGCCGCGTGTCGTCACTGCTGGTGTGCCCAGCCGCAAACCGCTTGGGCGGAAAGGCGGTAGGGTGTCGTTCGGGATGGCGTTGGCGTTGGTGGTGATGCCACTAGCCTCCAGCCGCTCCTGGGCGGTTTTGCCGTCAATACCGAAGCTGCCATACACATCCACCAGCACCAAGTGGTTACTGGTGCCACCTGTTACCAATTTTAAGCCGCCGCGTTTCAGCTCATCTGCCAGTGCGGCCGCATTCTTTACGATTTGCTGAGCGTATGCTGTAAATTCTGGACGTAACGCCTCGCCGAAAGCTACTGCTTTGGCGGCAATGGTGTGCATGTGCGGACCACCTTGAGTGCCAGGGAAAACTGCCCGGTCGATGAGTGTTGGCAGATTTTCCAGGGTTTTTTCCGGTCGTTTCAAAGGATTACCGACGACACCTTTTGACAAGATCAAGCCGCCGCGTGGACCGCGCAGGGTTTTGTGTGTGGTAGTGGTGATAACGTGAAAGCCGTAATCAAACGGATTTTTGGCTTGGCCGCCGACGATCAGCCCAGCGATGTGCGCCATATCTGCCATCAGCATGGCGCCGACTTCGTTGCCAATCTCGGCAAACTTAGCATAATCCAGCTCCCGCGGATAAGCCGAAAAGCCCGCCAAGATGATCTTTGGTTGATGTTTCAGTGCCAACTCGCGAATTGCTTCATAGTCAATCTCACCGGTCTCGACATCTTTGATGCCGTAGCGGACAAAGTTATACTCGCGGGCCGAGCGAGTCACCGGTGCGCCGTGAGTCAAATGTCCGCCGTGTGCCAAATCCATCGCCAGAATAGTATCGCCCGGCTCGCACCATGCATAATACACCGCCTCGTTGGCTTGGGCGCCAGAGTGCGGCTGAACGTTAGCGTGATCAGCGCCGAACAGCTTTTTAGCGCGGTCAATCGCTAACTGCTCAATTTGATCGGTATTATGTTGTCCGCCATAGTACCATCGGCCAGGGTAGCCCTCAGAATATTTGTTGGTAAATACGCTACCCAGCGCCTTGAGCACGTCTGGTGAAACGTAGTTTTCGCTGGGGATGAGTTCTAACCCCGCTTGCTGCCGCTCAATTTCCGCAGCGATGAGTCGTTCAATTGCTTGATCTTCCATATCAATTTCTCCTATATGGCTCCATTATACCATTTGTACTATTATATCATTTGTGATATACTGCCGGCATGAATACAGATCGATACATCCAAAAGATCGGTACGCTCATTGCGGAAAATCGTCAACGAAAAAATCTGACGCAGGCCCAATTAGCTGATGCTTTGGGGACGTCTCAGAGTGCAATCAATCGTATTGAAAGCGGTAAACAAAATCTCAGTCTTGAAATGTTGTCGCGCATCTCGGAGGTATTGAGCCATAACATTATGTTGCTTAACAAAACCGGTAAGATCAATTTCCGCGTCTCGGGTGGACACAAACTATCTGGTAGTATCGACGTCAAAACGAGTAAAAATGCCGCCGTGGCTTTGCTGTGTGCTAGTTTACTCAACAAAGGTAAAACGACATTGCGGCGAGTGTCGCGCATCGAAGAAGTTAACCGCATCATCGAAGTGCTTAATTCCATCGGTGTCAAAACGAGGTGGCTCGAAGGCAACGACTTGGAGATCACGCCGCCAGCTCGGCTGAGGCTAGAAGACATGGATATCGCTGCCGCCAAGCGTACTCGCACTGTGCTAATGTTTCTCGGTCCGTTACTTCATCAGTACCATGACTTTCGGTTGCCATTTGCCGGTGGCTGTAATCTCGGTAAGCGCACCGTAGAGCCTCATCTGTCGGGTCTGAAGCATTTTGGGATGCAAGTTGAGGCGGAACCAGACAGCTATCATGCGACAGTTAACGTCACGACGGGTGATCACACTATTGTCCTGACTGAACGTGGTGACACGGTGACTGAAAACCTCATCATGGCAGCGGCATTGTCACCAACCAAGACCATCATCCGCAACGCCAGCCCAAACTACATGGTGCAGGACGTTTGTTTCTACTTGGAAAAATTAGGTGTGAAAATAGAAGGTATTGGTACCACTACCTTGACTATCACAGGTAAAAAATCGATCAACCAACCTGTTGAATACGCGCCGTCTGAAGACCCGATCGAGGCTATGAGCTTCATCGCGGCGGCCGTGGTGACTGATTCGGAGATTACAGTGCGCCGAGCGCCAATTGAGTTTTTGGAAATTGAGCTAGCGACACTGGCTGAGATGGGTCTGCAGTACGAACTGAGCGACGAATACCCAGCCAACAATGGCCGCACTCGTTTAGTGGACATCGCGCTGAAACACTCCAAGCTGGTTGCGCCAAAAGACAAAATTCACGCATTGCCATTTCCAGGGATTAACATGGATAATTTGCCGTTCTTAGGGCTCATCGCTACCATGGCTGAGGGTAGGACCTTGGTACATGACTGGAGCTATGAAAATCGAGCGATTTATTTCACTGAACTAAGCAAGTTAAACGCGCACATTGAGCTGGTCGATCCGCACCGAGTATATATCAGCGGTCCGACCAATTGGAAACCAGCCGACGTCATCGCGCCGCCGGCGCTTCGACCAAGCGTTGTCGTCTTTTTGGCGATGTTGGCGGCACCAGGCCAATCAACCTTGCGCGACGTGTACTCCATCAACCGTGGTTACGAAGATCTGGCTCAGCGCCTGAACCGTTTGGGTGCGCAAGTTGAAGTCATCAACGAATAACATCACCGCTTTGGGAACAAAAAGTGGAGATAGTCTTTTATCATGCGCGCGCCAGAGATGATCGGCAGGTACGCTTTGAGCTGGCGATGAGTTAATTTTTCCAGCAGTGAATCATTTTGCATGATGCGTGCGGCTTTGTGCATGTTGAGATACAGTGAACGAACTTCTTCGTCGTAGTTTTTGCCACTAACTTCTAGGCAGGCGATTGGTTTGATGTCCGCCACGCCACCGTCGCTAGTTGAAATGAGCAATTTGAGATTGGCGATATCTTTTTCCCATGAGGTACCACAAGCCTCCCAGCCAACTTCCGGCACGTTGATGGCGATATTTGAGCCAACTGCCAGGGCGCGGCCTAGCTCCTCATCATAATCTTGGATATAGTGAACGCGCTCTTTTAGGATTGGGTCAGCGTCTACCAATTGTAAAATCTCAAGCAGCCGTTGATACATCACCGTGTCACCTTGGTGGACTTTTCCCGCCAAGATATAATGCGCATTATAATCCACTAAAATTTGTCGCAGGGCTTTCGGGTTGGTGAACGGCATGTACGGTCGCTTATAGTTGGCGAAGCGCCGTTTAAAATCAAACAACAATGCATTTTCTGGTATTTGTACAGGGTGATTGTACTGGTCTTTGCGGTGTTCTAGCACACGGTTTAAGGCGGCGCGGCCAGCTCGGTGCATGGCACGGAGGTCTGACGCGGTTAACGTGTCGATTTTGGCATGGAAATTATCTGTTGGCAGCCCAAATTTAT
>CAUVOA010000027.1:0-6556 GCA_963553545.1 uncultured Candidatus Saccharibacteria bacterium
TCATAATGTCGCCGAGACGCCACCGCCGAGCGTGGCGGCGGTGAATCCGAAATTTTCGGGACATACTTATCCGTTTCGTGATTTGTGTGGTGCGGGCGTGGCGTTCAAGCTGGTGCAGGCGCTGCAGACTGAACTGGACGGACTGCCTGATGGCTATGAAAAATGGCTGCTCGATTTGGTGGCACTGGGGACAGTTTGCGACATCGTGACGTTGGCTGATGAAAATCGGGCAAATGTCTATTGGGGTTTGGAGGTGTTGAAAAAACAACAACGTCCAGGATTGAAGGCTTTGATGGCGGTGGCGGGTATTGAGCCGGAGCAGGTTAATGCCAGGCATCTGGGGTTTGGTTTGGGGCCGCGCATGAATGCGGCGGGTCGGCTGGAGACAGCACAGCACGCGCTGGATATGCTGACGGCGCGCGATGGGCTGGCGGCACTGGAGGCTAGTGAGAAGTTGGAGGAATTGAACATTAAGCGGCGCAGTATTCAGGATGCCATCTTTGAGGAAGCGTGTATGCAGGCCGAGAAGCTGGCGAATGACCGTGTGCTGGTAGTAAGTAGTGGTGGTTGGAATCACGGCGTCATCGGCATTGTGGCGTCGAAATTAGTGGAGAAATATAAAAAGCCGGTGTTTATCATCGGTGAGCGTGGCGAGGAGGCCACGGGTTCGGCACGCAGCTTTGGTGATTTTTCAGCGGCGGAGGCAGTGCGAGCAGCGGACGACATTATCATCAAAGGTGGCGGGCACGGAGCAGCGGCGGGCGTGACGCTGGCGACTGAGAAAATTAGTGATTTTCGCCGGCGCGTTAATGAGCTTTATGATTCGCTGCAGCTGACACATCAAGAGCGATATTTGTTGCCGCGGGCTGATGTGGAAATCGATGATTTTTCGGAAATTGACGAGGAGTTGGTGGCAAATCTGGCGAAAATGGAGCCGTTTGGCAATGGCAACCCCGAGCCAGTCCTGAAAATTACCATGGCAAACGTGTTGAGTGTGCGGCGAATGGGCGCGGATGGGCAACATATTAAATTAGCGCTGCGTGATAAAAATAGTACAGTGCTGCACGTGTTGGCGTTCAACGCGCCAGAGGAATTCTTCCGCGATCCGGGCGACGAGGTAGCGGCATGGTTCCAGCCGACCATTAATGAATGGCAGGGGGTGCGAACGGTTGAGGGGCGGTTGCTACACGTAAGTAGTGCAGAATAGCTACAGTAGATTTGTCAAATATTTCCTCATCTGTTATAATGCAGGAAGTATGGTACAAGTAACACGTAAAGATCAGAAGGAAGCGAACGAAAACATCATTCGTCGTTTCAACCGTAAGGTTTTGCAGAGCGGTGTTTTGGCTCGCGCTAAAAACGTTATGCGCTTTGAGAAACCAATTTCAAAGGCCGAGCGCCGTAAAAAGGCAATCGTTCGTCGTGAACGCCGGGCTGAAAAAACGGCAAAAATGCGCCTGGGAGTGCGTTAATGTCAGCGCTAAAAGCGCGCATCACTGATGAAATGAAAGCCGCTCTTTTGGGCGGCAATCGTTTTCGTGGGGATGTGTTGCGTAATGTTAAGGCAGCAATTTTGAACGAGGAGGTGTCACTAGGCAAGCGTGACGAGGGCCTGAATGACGCCGAAGTTGAAAAAGTTCTGGCTCGTGAAGTGAAAAAACGTGTCGAGAGTGCGGAGCTTTACCGCAGTAATGGTCGCGCGGAATTGGCAGAGCCTGAGGAACAAGAGGCGGAAATTTTGCGAGAATTTTTACCAGAACAGTTGAGTGAAGCAGAGCTTGTGGCGATCGTTGAAGATGTTGTGGCGAGTATGGATGACGTTTCCATGCAAAAGATGGGCCAGGTTATCGGCGCAGTGAAACAGAAGGTTGGCAATGCTGCTGACGGTGCGTTGGTTGCAAAAATTGTTAAAGAAAAACTGACACAATAGGAGGGAACATGATTATCTTTTTTGGGCCAGCTGGTGCTGGTAAGAGCGTGCAGGGGCAGATTTTAGCGGCACGACATGGTTGGCGTTGGCTGAGCGCGGGGCAGTTGTTGCGCGACACGCATGATGGCGAATTGATCCATCGTATGCAATCTGGCGAACTGGTGTCGGTGGAGATTATCAATGGTCTGATGGGTGAGGCTCTGAATAAAGCTAAGGATATTAACGGTGTGATTTTGGACGGTTATCCTCGTCAGTTGGAGCAGGCTAAGTGGTTGATTGAGTCGCGGCCGCATCACGGTCAGGATGTTAAATTGGTGATCGTACTGGAAGTGCCACGAGATGAGATTTTAGAGCGCTTGCGAGTGCGCGGTCGCGTTGACGACACGCCAGAGGCAATTGATAAGCGGCTTAGTATTTACCGGGGTGAAATTTACCCAATTTTGGACTATCTGAATGACAATAATATCCCAATCATCCATATGAGCGGCGTGGGTACGGTAGGGCAAGTTCATGATGAGATTGAAAAAGAACTGGTTAGTCGCGGAATTGTTGAAGGTGCCAAATGAGTCAATTGATCACTGGCGAAAAAACGCCACAGCAAATGAAAGATATGCGCGAATGCGGCCGGATGTTGGCGACGATTTATGACGAATTGCGCCAGAAAGTAACGGCTGGCATGAGCGAGCTGGATGTTAATGAGTTCGTGGCTGGGCGGATCAAGGATTTTGGTGCGGAAGCAACGTATTTGACAGATGAAGTGAAGTTCCCAGGGGTGATCTGCGTGTCGACCAATGAGCAGTTGGTGCACTCGTTCCCGACAGATTATGTGTTTGAGAAGGGTGATGTGGTGAGTTTTGACTTGGTGATCGGCTACCGTGGCATGAAAACTGACAGCGCCTTTACCATGGTGGTTGACGAAGAGCCGCGTGGTGCTAAAAAACATTTACTCCACGCAACGGAACAGAGTTTGTATGCAGGGATTGATGCAATTTCTGGCGATGGGACACGAGTTGGTGATATCTCAGCAGCGATAGAAGCGGTGTTAAAGAAAGCCAAATTGGGCATCATTCGCGAGCTGGTTGGTCACGGCGTGGGGCTAGAAATGCACATGAGTCCAGAGATTCCAAACCATGGTCAGCGCGGGACTGGTCCAGTGCTGCACGCTGGCGATACGATTGCCATCGAGCCGATGGCAAGTCTCGGCGGTGAGAAAATTGTTACTGAGGATGACGGCTGGACGATTAGCATGAGAGATGGCAGTCTGGGCGCGCATTTTGAGCACACAGTACTAATTACTGAAACGGGTGCAGAGATTTTAACGAAACTGTAGAGATTTAGGTGAGATCAATCTCTGCTAGTATGTAACGTGCTGGACCGTTGACTGTACCAGTCGTAACCGTACTGAGTGAAGGACTTAAGCCATGTTCTGCATACCAGTCGTCCTTAGTTTTCCTCTCACACTCTAATGAGTGAACCTTATTCCAGAGCTCTGCTTGCGTCATACCTTTTCGGTATACTTCGATATAGAAGAATGCCTTATTCTTGCCACATTGCGCAAAAGCGATACTGTTCTTTAAAGCAGTATTCTTCTGAGGACCATTTTTGAGGCTGTCCAGTAAATTGCTCGATAAGAACCCAGCATTAACTAGGGCTCTGCCTATGCCGCCCCCATTATTGATTGGAACGCCTTGTTCGATTGATCCGCCTCCTGGATCAGCATAAAAACCATACGGACTGTAATAACGCATCGGTACCTTATTACCTGCGGTTATATAAGACTTAAACGCTGTCTCGATTTGCTGTAGTGCAGTTTTGGCTTTTGCGTCATAAGCATCTTGCCTGATATATTGATAGGCGATGATGCTAATTGTTGAGAGGATAGCAATAACAGAAATGATGATGATCATCTCCACCAAAGTAAACCCAGGCTTATGAGAAAAAGTACTACGTTTCATATGCTTAGTGTATCATGCTTGTGCTTTTTTGACAGCTTGCAAAATGACCTCATATTCCTATATACTGTAAGCATATGCAAGAACAATCTCATTATGCGGTAGGAATTGATATCGGCACGAAAAAAGTGCGATGTGTTATCGGACACATCGACGAGACAACAGGTGTGCCAAGAATTATTGGTGTGGGGCAAGCTCCCAATAGCGGGATGCGTAAGGGTGTGATCACGCACTTGAATGGGCCAGCAGCGGCGATCGATACGGCGCTTGATGCAGCTGAGCGAATGAGCGGTCATCGAGTGAACCAAGCTGCTTTGGGTGTCAATGGTGTACACATCATCAGTACTAAAGTAGATGGCATGGTTGCTGTTAATGCGAGTAGTAGCGAAGTGACAGAGGATGACGTAGCGCGTCTGGAGAATGTAGCGACGGTTGGAAAAGTTCCTGCAAATCGTGAGATTTTGGAAGTGGTTCCGTACGAATATCGATTGGACGGGCAAGATAATATCAAAAACCCGATTGGTATGACCGGGACGAGGTTGGAGTTACGAGCCAATGTTGTCTCTGGATTGGTGCCACACTTGGGGAATTTGCACAAGCTTGCGGAGATGTCCAATATTGATGCTGTCAGAATAGTTCCAACGGTGTTGGCGAGCGCTCAGGCGGTGTTGAATGAGTCTCAGATAGAAAATGGTGTGGCTGTGATCGACATCGGGGCTTCCACGACGGGAGTGGCAGTGTTCGAAGAGGGTGATTTGCAACATCTTTCAGTCGTGCCAATGGGCTCGCAGAACGTCACCAACGATTTGGCAATCGGCCTTAAGGTTGATTTGGAAATTGCCGAAAAGGTTAAACTGCAACATGGTGAATTGGGTGGTGAAACCACGGGTGTGATTGACATCAAACATGAGAAAGAGACGCAGGTTTTCCACCGAGCAGAAGTTGCAGAAATCGTCGAGGCGCGTTATGAAGAAATTTTCGAACTGGTAGCTAAAGAGCTGAAAAAGGCAGGCGGTATCAGTAAAATGCCAAGTGGAGCCGTGCTAGTTGGCGGTGGCGCTAAAGTAAAAGGCTTGGCTGAATTTGCCAAAGAACAGATTGGATTGGCGGTGAAAATCGGTAAAGTGCAGGATTATGCTGGCATGACTGACGACATCAAAGATCCAGAATATGCAGCAGCGATAGGATTGATGCTGGCAATGTCCACCAATCCGTCCCGCTCTGAAGGAACTCATGGTAAAAAAGCTAGTAAAGTTGCTCAAAAAGCTGGCGGATTTTTAGGTGGGTTGTTCGCGAAATTCAAATAAATATGACCACTCCAGGGTCAAAGATGATATACTGGATAGAGATTAGAGGGGAGATACAATAATGCCACAAATACAACCAAGCGAAGTTCAGACATTTGCTAGCATCAAAGTTGTTGGTGTTGGTGGCGCCGGTGGTTCAGCGGTCAACCGCATGAAAGATGCCGGCCTCAACGGTGTGCAGTTCATCGCTATGAATACCGACGCACAAGCGTTGCATAACTCAAAAGCCGACGTCAAAATCCATCTAGGACATTCAACGACCAATGGCCTTGGTGCTGGTGCTGACCCAGCGGTTGGTGAGGCAGCCGCTAATGAGTCACGTGAAGAAATTCGTGCCGCTCTTGAAGGCGCTGACATGGTGTTTGTGACTATTGGTGCCGGTGGCGGAACGGGCTCTGGTGCTGGTTATGTGGTTGCTGAGATTGCTCGTGAGTTGGGTATTTTGGTGGTTGGTGTTGCCACGCGACCATTTAGCTTTGAAGGTGAAAAACGTCGAGTGAATGCTGATTGGGCAATCACTCACTTGGGTCGACAAGTTGATACGTTGATTACTATTCCAAATGATCGCTTATTGCAAACTATTGATCGACGCACTCCACTGTTGGAAACCTTCAAAATTGCTGACGATGTACTGCGTCAGGGTGTGCAAGGTATTTCTGAACTGATCACCGAGCACGGATTGATTAACCTGGACTTTGCTGACGTGAAGGCTATCATGAGTAATGCTGGCTCAGCGTTGATGGGTATTGGTCGGGCGAGCGGTGAGAACCGAGCAGCTCAGGCGGCTCAGCAGGCAATTGAGTCGCCGTTGATTGAAGTGTCGATTGACGGTGCTAAGGGCGTGCTGTTCAACGTTACTGGTGGCTATGACATGAGCATGGCAGAGATTCAGGAGGCGGCTGAAATCATCACTAGTGCGGTATCTCCAAATGCAAACATCATCTTTGGTGCGACGTTGAAGCCAGAGATGGAAGATGACTTGGTGATCACGGTCATCGCTACAGGATTTGACAGCGAGACCTTCCACGACAGGGACGTAACGCTTGATGTGAGCCCAGTCGAGACCAATTCTGACAATCTGGACGAAGAAATGGTACAAAATATCGACATGGAGCTAGAACATAAAGAGGCTGCCGAACATTTTGCTGCTGAAGACGACACAAACATTTGGGACAATCCGCCAGAAGAGGACGATGATGAAGACGATACCCCAGCATTCTTACGCCGTCGCAAGAAGAACAGGGAGTAGTTTATGGTAGTAGTGAATATTGGTGACAGTCGGGTGCTTGAGTCGCGTGAAGTTGCTGGCGGTATGGCAATTCGCCGTCGCAGAGAAACAGCTGACGGTAGAAGGTTTACGACGTACG
>CAUVOA010000028.1:0-6553 GCA_963553545.1 uncultured Candidatus Saccharibacteria bacterium
GTCCAAATATAGTGATAGCTCTCGCGTAAGATTGTTATCTTAATTTTCCCTATGTCAGTAACAGGCATCTATAGGTAGAGACTGTAGAGTTGTTATTTTCCGAGAAATTACTAACTATAGTAGTATGCCCTAAGTGTTAATGTGTCTCGTTGTGTTGTATATATAAAATCGAGCTGTACATCCATATTTTGTGCTATTGTAATATACTAGCAATTCTCACTCATCTCGCTTATACTTAAAGCATGACCAAAGCGTGGCGTGATGTTGGATCGTTGTATCAGATTTATCCGCGAAGTTTTCGAGACTTGAACGGTGATGGGGTCGGGGACTTGAACGGCATTACGCTCAAGATGGACTATCTCAGCGACCTGGGCGTTGACGCCATTTGGATTTCGCCGTTTTTCACGTCGCCCATGACTGATTTTGGCTATGATGTGGCGGATTATCAAAATGTTGATCCGGTGTTTGGTGGTCTGGATGATTTTCGTATGTTGTTGGACGAAGCGCACGCGCGCGATATCAAAGTGATGATTGACTTGGTGCCGTGTCACACGTCTGACCAGCATCCGTGGTTCGTTGAGTCGCGTTCTGACCGGGATAATCCCAAGCGGGATTGGTATGTGTGGCGAGACGGTAGTGACGGGCATGAGCCGAACAATTGGGTCAGTTTGGCAGGCGGCAAGTCATGGACGTTTGATGCTGATTCTGGTCAGTACTATTTGCATTCATTTTTGCCAACCCAACCAGACCTCAACTGGGATAATCCTGAGGTGCGTCTGGCCATCAAAGACGTGGTGCGATTTTGGTTTGATATGGGCGTGGACGGCATGCGCGTTGATGCCATCTGGGGAATTTCCAAAGATCCAGAACTGCGTGATGATACCGTGAACTATGATTTTCATGGCGATTCTAACAGCTACGGTGCCTATATTCATGACCATTGCAAGCACGGGCCGCATTTTCAAGCGTATTTGCACGAGCTGGCGAGTGTTTGCGATGAATATGACGATAAGCAAATGGTGTTTGAGTTCTATCCAGATGAGCGCCTTGGTGACATCTGGCAGCAATATCACGACGTCATCCATGTTCATCCGAAAGCTACGGCCTTTTTCATGGAGCATCGGCAAAACGATTGGCATGGTGAGCATACTGGCTGGAATATCGTGAACTATTTGGAAGCGGCAGGGGAGAATATGCCATTCTTTTGCCTTGGCAATCACGACCAGCCGCGCGTGACGTCTCGCTTAGGACTGCCGCGGTCCCGTGCGTTGCAGTTCCTTAATCTACTGTGTCCAGGCGTTAGCGTGATGTACTATGGTGATGAAATTGGCATGGAAGACGTTGATTTGACGCAACATGATGCGCAAGACGGCTTCCACTGTTCACTGCAGGACGATCGCAACCGTGCGCGTACGCCCATGCAATGGAATAGTTCTCGCTATGCCGGGTTTGCCAATGTGCTGCCGTGGTTGCCGGTGCATCCTAATCATAAACAGGTCAATGTCGCCAAAGAGACGAAAGATCCAAGCTCGCTGTTGTGGCTATGTCGGAAATTATTGGAGCTGCGACATGAACTGCCAATTTTACGCCACGGTACCATGGAAAAGCTAGACACTGGTAACGGCTTTGTCTTAGGTTTTCGCCGCCAGCTTGACGGTCAACAAGTGCAGATATACATTAACTTTGCGGACTCAGCACAAACGGTGTGGTTGCCGGAGTCTGGCCGTGTCATCATTGGTACCAACCCAGATATTCGTGTAGACGGTGACGTATTGCAACTGCCTGGTTATGGTGGTGTATTGATTGACATAAAGTAGCCCCGCCTGATGACGGGGCTCATGATTTGTTTGCCGTGTTTGTTATGGATTAACAAAGTTCATGCCTGAGTACGATACGTCGTATTGGTCGTAGTTTGGCAATGTTGCGTTTGGATATTTTGCTTTGTAGGCATCTCGGATCGAAGCCGCCTGAATGTCGGACGTCACCGTGTTGTTGATGGTGTCGACCGTCAAAATCCTAGTTGGGTTGTAGTCATTTGAGTGGAATGCACCCAAGAATGAGGCAACCTTGTTACCGTGCTTACCTGTGTCAACGCGGCTGGCTGCTTGTCCGACATGTCCTGAGAAGGCCATACGGATGTTTGGATATGCCAAGATCAAATTGTCGTAGACATAGCGTGGGGTTTGTTTGCCGGTGCCGTATCCAGCCCCAGTACCGATTGAGCCATCAGCGTTCAGCAGCGAGTGACTCAGGACGATGACGTTGTGCTTTGGATGTGAGGCTACGACGTTCTTCGCCCAATTGACCGCCTCAGCGCGCGGCCAAAGCTCAAGTGTCAAGACAAGCCATTGTTTGCCTTCAGCGGTGAAGGTTTTGTAGGCGTTGTCAACTTTGCCATTTTCAAACATTTGGTTAGCTGACAATTTCTGACGTGTAGCAGAGAAGTATCGGTTGAATACTGTCGTGTCTCGTGCCCATTCGTTAGTGTGTCGCCAGTCACAAGCGCCACCGCCGCCACAAACAGCCTTTGTGTCGTGGTTACCGATGGTGGTCAAATAAGGAATGTTTGCCTGGTCAATAGTCTTGAATGCGTTGGACGCAACGATGTATTGATCTGGTTTATCAATGCCTTCATGTCCACCAGAAGTGACCATGTCACCAGTGTGAGCTAAGAAGCGGATGTCGTATTTTTCCTTATTTTTCACGGTCCAGTTGGTGCGGGCAGCGAATTGATTGCCTGACCATTGGAAGACTTCCTGTTGCGTGTCAGGATAGACCGCAATGGAGAACTTACCGTCTTTTACTGGATCAACATTGTTACCATTGTTGTGTTGTACTGGCTTGACATAAAACCATTCTCTGCTTTCCTGAACGTAGCCGGCCTTTTGAAGATCTTGTCGATCCTTGGCGATGACTTGGCGGAAATTGAAATGCTTGTACCGCATGCGGTAAACCATCTCTGCACCATCCTTCAATTCAGCTTGAGCGTAAAAGGCGATTCCTTTGCAGGTGAATCCGTACTTTTTACAAGCATTGTCAGCCTCATTTTTATTGACCGTCAAAAGACTTGTGTAGTTGCCGTCTTGTAGTGTTGCGTCAGCGCGATACACTGGCACCAAACCGCTACCTGCAGTTGTTGACACCATAAAAATAGGGCGCACTGTAGTGAAGCCATTTTTGGCTGCTTGTTGAATTTCTGTTTGAGACGTTGTGACAAAGCTGTGTGGTTTGCCAGGTCTGGACACTTCATACGCAGTTGCGTTGAGCGCTGGGCTGGCGGCTTTGGCGTTTGATGAAGTTGCAATTGGCCACGCGATTGCCGCGACCGCAACGAGTGCAAATACTAAACTTGCTGTAAAAGCACTCAGACGACGTTTGATCGTGATATGTTTCACTTACCCTCCTCGTTTAACTGATACCATTACCATTTTACTATACAGGACAGGAGAATGCGAATGCGGTATAATAAATGTATGAATCGACGACCCCTGGCCGAACAGATGCGGCCGCAGAAATTGGATGAGGTGATCGGACAAAGCCATTTGCTGGGCGAGGGTGAGCTGCTCCGCCAAATCGTGAGGCGCGCTGAGCCGGTCAGTTTGATTTTGTGGGGGCCGCCAGGCACGGGCAAGACGACCTTGGCGCGGATTATTGCCAACGAAGTTAATGCCGAATTTGTTGAATTGTCAGCGGTGACTAGTGGCAAGAAAGATGTCGAAAAGGTGATCGAACACGCCAGGCAAAATTGGAATTTGGGTCTCAGGACAATTCTATTCGTTGATGAAATTCACCGTTTTAACAAGGCGCAGCAAGACGCGTTTTTGCCGCATGTTGAGAGCGGACTGATCACGTTGATTGGCGCGACCACCGAGAATCCGAGCTTTGAGGTGATCACGCCGCTGCTCAGCCGGACGCGAGTGTTAGTGCTCCAGCAGCTGACCAAAGATGAAATTGTATCGGTGTTGAAACGGGCATTGAAGGTTTTGAAACAAACCAAGCGGGTGTCGCCCAAAGCGCTGGACTATCTAGCGGAACTGGCGGACGGCGACGCGCGGGTGGCCTTGGGTAATTTGGAATTGGCGCTGAGTTTTGGCGGTAAAGTTACGCCTGGGGTGGTCAAAGCAGCGGCCCAGCGGCGACTACCGGGCTATGACAAAAAAGGCGATGCGCATTATGATGTCATCTCGGCGTTTATCAAATCACTGCGGGGCAGTGATGCGACAGCTGCGGCGTATTATTTAGCGCGGATGATTGATGCTGGCGAAGACCCGAAATTCATCGCGCGGCGGATGGTCATCTTTGCCTCAGAGGACATTGGGCTGGCGGGTAACGGCGCGCTGAGCCTGGCAGTTGCCACCTTTGAGGCGGTGGAGCGCGTTGGGCTGCCTGAAGCCAAATATAATTTATTCCACTGCGCTATCGCTTTAGCTCGCAGCCAGAAATCGCGCGAGATTACTGACTTGATGAATGACGCCTTTTCTCTGGCGCAAAAATACCCAAACTCGCCCGTGCCACTTCACCTTCGTAACGCCTCAACCAAGCTAATGAAAGATTTAGGCTACGCCAAAGACTACAAATGGCAGGCTGGTTTTCAGCATGAAAAGGGATTTCTCCCAGAAGACATTCCGCGTCCAACCAAGAATTAGCCTACTTTGGGCAGCGCTCATCAAACCGATCATACAGCGCCGCGTACACGCCATTGGTCCAGCCAAAGCCGTCTTGCAACGGATATTCACCGCCTCCACCGATGCGTGACTCACTGTCGACGTCATATTTCTCGATCATCTTGCCTTTGTCGGCAAACACGCGCTCGGTCGAAGCCAGCCAGCGTGTTCTGATTTCCTCCGCTAATTCTTCAAGTCCATACCGCTTCAAGCCACAAACCGCTGCCCATTGCAGTGGTGCCCAGCCGTTTGGCGCGTCCCATTGCTGACCATTGTCAACCAGCGTCATCCGAAGCCCGCCATCGCGCAAAAACTCGCGTTGTAACATTTCAGCCACGTGCTCGGCTTGTTTCTTGGTGGCGACGCCATTGTAAAGCGGGAAGACACCAGCCAGCGTCGCGTGTGGCATCTGTCGACCAGTGCGGAAATTATAATCATAGAAAAATCCAGTCGCTTCATTCCAGCAGTACGTCCTGATGGCTTCCGCGCGCTTTTCGGCAGCCTGAATGAACTTTTTGCGTAGCGCTTTTTGCTTCAAGATACCGTAGCACTGAGCGATAGTCATTTCTAGGTCATACAGCAAGCAGTTGAGATCCACCGGCACAATGTCAGTCGTCTGGATGGTTTCAATACAGCACGCCTCGCCAAACCAACGTGAACTGAAATCCCAGCCACTCTCTGCGCCAGCTCGCAAGTCCAGGTAAATCTTTGCTTTGTTGGCATTGGGGCTTTTCTGAGCCGTCTCGATGTCTTCGCGGCGGCTTTCTGGACGTGGTGTATTTTTATTGTCAAAGTAGCGGTTCAGAACGGTGCCATTTGGCATTTTTACCACTCGTCCAGTGGCGATTTGATCAGCACTGTCAAGCTGTTTGTGTCCCTTCATCCAGAACTTGTATTCTGTCAATAGCAGCGGGAAATATTCCAATAGTACCAAGCTCGAGCCACCGACTTTCCGTGGACGCATCGCCAGCAACTTCACCATGGCAGAGAAAAATGGCGGTTGACTGCGACTCAGGAAATATGTTCGATTGGCGGTCGGGATATAACCAAACCGTTGGATCATGTAGGAATAATTTTTCATCATACCGTTGATCAATTCCCATTGGTTATCAACGGCCAAGCCCAGCATGATGAAGTAGGTATCCCAATAAAATTGCTCCGAAAAACGTCCGCCGGGCACAATGTAGTCGTACGGCAGGGGAATGAGCGAGCCCGACGCTTTGTGAGCTTGGCGCCTCAGTTGCGGCCATAGCTGCGTGACATGCTGGCGCGCTGATTCGGCTGGCTGAGGCACGTGACCTGCGTGCGACGGATTAAAATCATAAAAATGTTGATTGACAAATTCTTGCAGATTAAAATCGGGTTTTTTTGAGGCTTCCAGGTATTCTCGCTGGATGCGTCGCCAGCGCTTTTTTGGCACCACATCGACAAATGTCTTGCCGTCTTGGTAAATTTGCTGCGCTTGGACTTCGTGAAATAGATGCCCAAATAATTCGTCAGGATCTTTACGATTGATGGGTGTGATGCGCTGGCTGGTGCGCACCAAAGAGCGTTTAAATTGGTCAACATTTTTCTTTATCATACTTTTACTATAACTGGTTGCGATGGTATAATCTAGAGCAGATATTTTCATAAGGAGAATGTAAATCATTATGGCAACAGCATCACAGGAAAAAACAACAGAAACTCCAAGAGTTACAGAAGCTCATGTTTCTGAACAAACCACACAAGAAGACGCCAATCAACAATATTTTGCACAGCCGTCAGCTGCTCCCGTGCAGTATGTTGTGATGGCAAACTCCCTGAAGGGTGTCAAAGGTTGGTTGGCATTTTTAACAGTGCTAATGGGCTTTGGTGGTATCATCTATACACTGATGTTCTTCGGTGCA
>CAUVOA010000029.1:0-6460 GCA_963553545.1 uncultured Candidatus Saccharibacteria bacterium
GTCAAGTTGACGCCATCAAGCTTGGCATCGCCAAAGCATTGACGGCTGCTCACGCTGATCTGCGCCCGGTCTTGAAAAAGGCTGAGCTGTTAAAGCGCGACCCGCGCGAGAAAGAGCGCAAGAAATACGGTCTACGTTCCGCCCGCAAGCGCGAACAATTCTCCAAGCGTTAAAACAGAGGAGAAACCGATTCTCGAAAATACTCCGTCATGTACAGGCGGGGTATTTTCATAGTATACTAATACAATGTTTGATCGATTAATCCATCGCTGGCTGCGTGTCCCGTATAAACTATACGTGCATGATTTTCAAACACCGAAACAGCCTCGCGCCACTGTCGTATTGATTCATGGCATCGGGAGCTCGTCAGCCATGTGGAAGCGAGTTGTAGGGCGTCGTAAGATTGATAAATCGACTCGCGTACTAGCGGTCGACTTACTCGGTTTTGGTGATTCGCCGCGACCGCACTGGAAGATCTATGACGTTAAAACTCAAGTCGATTCACTGGTCGCAACCCTGGCGCAGCAAAAGGTTGACGGACGAATCATTTTGGTCGGTCATAGCTTAGGGGCGCTCGTAGCGGTACACACCGCCCGATATTATCCTTCGTTGATCGATTCGCTCATCCTGTGTAGCCCGCCGCTGTATCACCAACAAGGCAAAGATCGTTTAGCTGAACGCCAACTACGCAGCCTATACCAAAAAATTATCGATAAACCAGCGCTCGGCAAGGTGATTGCCAGTGATTTTGCCAAAAAATATAAATTATTCAACCCCGGTTTTCTCGTCGATGAGTCAAACTTGCAAATCTTTCTCGACACCCTGGACGCAGCCATCATTAACCAAAAGGCGCTGACGGAAATTGCCGAGTTGACCATACCAGTTGAGATATTTTATGGGCAATTTGACCCCGTCATCATCAACAAAAACCTACGAAAATTAGCAAAACAGAAGCACATCGCTGTCACTAAAATGTTAGCAAGTCATGAAATTGACAAACGCTATGGCCAAGTTGTTGCCCAAGCGATCAATCGGCACGCCATCGGAGACGACTATGGCCAAGCGTAAAGATCCAGCCCAGGAGCGCCAGAGAAAGCGTGGGCTCTGGATCGATCGCACGATGCAGTGGAGCGGACTACCTCGCACCGAGGTCGAGACGATACTAGCACGGACGCGCACCCAGAGTTTTCGGCTCAATCCGCTGGTCGATGGGGAAGTCGCGCCACATTTGCTGGCTCACCAGGTTGCCTGGTGTCCAAATGGCTATGAAATTATCCCGGAGCACCTCGCCGATTATCAGCAGCCGGCTGACAGCGGATGCGGCTACATCCAAAATGCCGCCAGCTGGCTACCAGTGTTAGCGCTTGCACCTGAAGCTGGTGAACGCATTCTCGACCTGTGCGCTGCACCCGGCGGTAAATCCAGCCACATGCAAGCCATGGCCGGCGGTCAAGCCGACCTGGTGTGTAATGACAATTCCAAGCCGCGCCTGATGAAACTCCAGGCTAATCTCAAGCACCTCAACGTCCCAGCCGAGTTCATGCTAGCCGACGCTCGGCATATTTCCCGCCGTCAGCTGAAGGTATTTGACAAAATCCTCCTCGACGCTCCGTGTTCTGGCGAAGGGCTGATGAGCCTGAACGCTCGTGACGTCTCGTTGTTTGACAGCTGGTCGGTGGCGCATATTCGGAGGCTAAGTGATCTACAAAAACGCCTCATCCTCGAGGCCTGGCGACTACTGAAACCTGGCGGCACGCTTGTTTATAGCACCTGCACCATGGCACCAGAGGAAAACGAAGTCGTTGTCGACTGGTTGCTGCGCCGTCAGCCTGATGCTGAGCTCATACCGATTGACATCGCACCGCTGCCACATCGTGTGCCTGTTGTCCAGTCGTGGAATGACCGCAGGTTTACGCATGACCTGAGCGGCTGTCTACGCTTAATGCCGGGTGTGCTGACTGAAGCGTTTTTTGTTGCGGCATTTCGTAAAACACCTCTCGCCGAATCAATGGTATAATAGGACTATGAGTAAACCCGTCATCCTTACTGGCGTGCGCGCCAACAACGATATTCACATTGGCAATTATTTTGGTGCCATTTTGCCGATTGTCGACATGGCGAAGTGCCGCTCGGCCGATTATGATATCAATCTGTTTATCCCCGATCTGCACAGCTTCACCACGCCGATTGATCATAGTAAGTTGTATGACAGCATCCTCAGCAACGCCCGGATTTACACGGCTGCCGGACTGCCGCTGGACAACCAGGCGATTCACTTGTACCGCCAAAGCCGCGTCCCAGCCCACAGCGAGCTGGCGTGGATCTTGGATTGCTTCACCGGGTTTGGCGAGATGAGCCGGATGACACAGTTTAAGGATAAATCTGACAAGCTTCACGGCGACCAGATTTCCGTCGGCCTGTTCAACTACCCAGTCCTGATGGCCGCCGACATCTTGCTCTACGGCGCCACCTACGTGCCGGTTGGCGACGACCAGACGCAGCACCTGGAATTTACCCGCGACATTGCCGAGCGGATGAACCGCAAATTTGGCGATTTATTCATCGTGCCTAAACCAGTCGCCCAGCAGCATCAATTCTTCGGCAACGACCAAGGCTTGAGGATCAAAGATCTGATGAACCCGACCAAAAAAATGAGTAAATCCGACGACAGCGGCAAGGGCGTCATTTTCCTTGGCGACGAGCCGCAGATAGCGCACAAAAAAATCATGAGCGCCACCACCGATTCGCTGGGCAAGGTGCAATACGACAGGGAAAACCAACCCGGCATTTCCAACTTGCTGGAGATTTTGACGCTGGTACGCCAGGACGCTGGACGAGACGTCAGCTTGGAGCAGACCATCAGTGAGTACGCCGGCATGGAGCGCTACGGCGATTTCAAGCGAATCGTGGCGGATGAAGTGGCCGAATTCTTAGCGAATTTCCAAGCGCGTCTGGCGGCAGTTAACGAGCAGGCTATCGAACGTAAACTAGAGTCCAGCGAGCGCGATATGAACGTCGTCGCTAACGAAACCCTGCACCGCGTCCAAACGGCCGTGGGGCTACGGAGATAGGAACGCTCGCGTGAAAATCTCGCCGCGCACCGTCCTCAAGATCGCCAGGCTGTACCAACTGGCGGACGACAACACGCCCGTCAAGGCCTTGCGCCATCTGAAAGTCCAGACGGACGAATCGCACATCGTGGCGGAATTTATCCTAAACAAGCAACATTTCGCCGTGCTGTACGGCTCGATCGTTGACGAGGAATCAATTGACGAATTGTGGCCCGGTAAGCCAGCCAATGCTGAGATGTTGCCAAACCCTCTTGACCCGAATTTCACCGAGACGCCATTTCAGGGCAAATTCGTCATGATGTTTCGAATTGTACCGACCAAGCAGCGCCTAGACGTCCACTTGTCCACGGTATTTGATCCGTCAATTTCGCGCAGCCTCTGGCAAAAATACATCAAAGCCGGCTATGTCTCGGTCAACCAACGCCCAGTGACGACGCCGAAATTTGAGATCGACGAGACTGACGAGATCGCCGTCAAGCTACCAGAGCAGGAGCAGACCAGTGCAGAACTGCCGGTTCTATACGAAGACGATGACGTGATGGTGGTCAATAAGCCGAGCGGCCTGCTGACCCACGCCAAAGGCGGACTATCGACCGAGCCGACGGTGGCGGAAATTATTCGCCCCAAAACTTCGTTTGCCTCGGGCACCGACCGGCCAGGCATCGTCCATCGACTCGACCGCGACACTTCGGGCATACTGATTATCGCTAAAAATCCTGACGCTGCCGCCCATCTACAAAAGCAATTCGCCCAGCGTACCGCCAAAAAGACCTACCTCGCAGTGACCGACGGCGTGCCGAAACTAGCCGCCGCGAAGATTGACCTGCCGATTGGCCGCAACCCATCCGCACCCAGTACCTTCCGCGTCGACCCGAACGGCAAACCCGCCCAGACGACCTACCGCGTGCTGGCGACGACTGACGCCCAAGCACTGATTGAACTCAAACCCACCACCGGTCGCACCCATCAACTCCGCGTCCATATGGCGCACCTAAATACACCAATTCTCGGCGACCGCATCTACGGCAAACCAAACGCCAGCCGTCTGATGCTCCACGCCCACAAACTGGAAATCACGCTGCCATCAGGTGAACGAAAAACCTTTGAAGCGGCTATTCCTAGTGTATTTACCGAACTATTCCCTGATTGCACCCAAAACACCAAAGAACCGAGCCATCAATGAACCAGCCGCCTCTCATCTCCACCAACGACCAGGCCACAGTTGAGCAATTAGCAAACCATTTGCCACAGTCGCTGATGGTTATCGCTGAACCTGGCTTGGACGGGGCAGGGGTCGCCGGCTATTTGGCAAAACACCATCAATCAGACGTCCTCACCGTCAACCCATTGCCACAAAAGAACACCATCTCAACTGAACAGATTCGCGACCTGACAGCTATACTGCGCACTTACAGCTCTGTCCGCCGCGTCGTCATCATCAACCCAGCCAACGCCATGACCGAGTCCGCACAAAACGCGCTATTAAAAACCCTGGAAGAGCCAAATCTCAATACTCATTTTCTCTTGATCACTACTGCCAGCACAGACCTCCTCCCAACCATCCAGTCCCGCTGCCAGCAGCTGATGCTCCACCGCACCACCGCCAGTCAAGACGCTCAGCTACTGGAAAAAACCGCCCTGACACCCCAAGAAAAGCGTCAGATATCATTCCTGGCGGCTGGTCTACCGCTACTCATCACCGAACTGAGCCACGATGCCAAAAAATTAGCAGAGCGCCAAGCCATCGCCGCTGACGCCAAGCACATTTTGGAACATCCCAGCTCCTACGCGTCCCTAAAATGCGCCATGCGCTACACCGATCGGTCAAGCGCCCTCCAACTCATCGACATTCTCCTGCGCTTCATCCATTTCCAGCTAAAACACACCGCCCAGCCGCTAGCCATGCACCAATTACTCCAAAAAGTACTAGAAGCCGAGAAGTCTCTCCTAGCAAATGGCAATACGCGCCTCGCTTTATTGAAAATTGTGCTATAATTAAGCAGATATGTTAAGTTTGATATTCATTTTAGCAATTATCATTTGGGCAATCACCTACAAACCTTCCGAAGAAAATTCTGCAGATTTTCCAGCCAAGATTTCCGAAAAATTAGATCAATTGTGGGCTATTGCGCAAGAATCAATTCGCGACAACAAATACCTCAGGGCAGAGAAGGCGCTGCTGACGATTTTGCGTGTTGACGAAAAGAACGCCACTGCGTACAATCGCTTGGGTATTTTGTATGCCAAGCAGCAGGCCTACAAAGACGCCATTGAGTGCTTTGAGATCGCCCAGAGCTTGGAACCAAGCGCATCCAGCCTGCATAACGTTGGCTTGATTTATTATGAAACGAAGAACTATCCTAAAGCAGCGCTAGCCTTTGAACAGGCCCTCGAGATGGAGGACGATTTGGCGGCGCGCTACATCGCCTACGCCAAGGTTCAAGAAAAGATGGGCAACGGTAAAAAGATGATCGCTGCACTAGAAAAAGCAGTCGAACTTGACCCAATTCCACAGACGCTCACCGTCCTGGCTGAGGCGTATGACAACAACGGACAAGCAGAGCTGGCCTCTGGACTACGCAAAAAAGCTGCGGCCATGTTGGTACCTGACAGCCACGGCACCGTACCGCGTCAGCGCCGTCAGCCAAAACAGCCCAAAAAGTTGGTAATGTAGTTGCTTAGCCTATTTTTTTTTGCTATAATCACAGCAGTGCCGCTTTAGCTCAGCTGGCTAGAGCAACGGTTTTGTAAACCGTAGGTCCTCGGTTCGAGCCCGAGAAGCGGCTCCAAACACATGCCGGAATCGTGTAGTGGCAATCACAGGAGACTGTAAATCTCCCGCCGTAAGGCTTCGTAGGTTCGAGTCCTACTTCCGGTACCAATCAAACACCGTCTCGCCATGAGGCGGTTTTTGATTACCTCCAAGTGTCACCACAGGCCGCCATTCATTGACTAAATACAATATACATGCTATAATCTAGTCATGTTCTTACTATTTAAACAATTCCTGACCGAATGGAATAGCAACAAAAACCAACGTACCAAATTGCAGCAAGCGTATTTCTTGATCATCATCTCACTGGCAGTAGTAGCAGGCTTTTTGTCTCTGTTAAATAGTGATTTTGGACGCGTACTGATGCTCATCGCTGCCTTTACCGCTGTTGTATACATCTTCAATGGTATTGTCTGGGCGCTACTCGACGCATTCATCGCGCCAATCTTACCAAAGCACGAAGCCAAAAAGACAACCAAACGCAGTAAAAAATAGGACGTATCCTATCCGCTGCAAATCAAAAAGGTCGCTCACGTAGCGGCCTTTTCTATAAAATCAACATGGAGCCACGATCGGGGCTTGAACCCGAGACCTCATCCTTACCATGGATGCGCTC
>CAUVOA010000030.1:0-6361 GCA_963553545.1 uncultured Candidatus Saccharibacteria bacterium
CAAAACCACGGTAGCCTTTCCACTGACGACCAGTCGAAACGGCGGCGTGGTTGTGTATGACCTGCGGTATGATCCGACACCGTTTGTTGGGTTGAGCCAAGAGGAGTTGGCCAAGAAAATCTTTGCTTCCTGGGAGGAGCGGCAGGCTGAGGATTTTGTTAAACTACCAGTCAAAGAATTACAGTACAATCGTTGTCCAGCAGTGGCACCGCTGGGTGTGCTGGAACAGGGCGAGGGCTGGCGGAAGATTTCGCTTGACCTAGCAACTGTCCAAAAGCACCAAAATATATTGTTAGATAATCCAGATTTTGCTGAAAAATTGCGTGGTATTTTTGAAAACAAACCAGCATTTAAGAAATTGTCTGACCCAGAAGCGCAGTTATATGATGGCTTTTTGAACGACCGTGACCGCCTGCGGGTAGAAGCGGTGCGCAATGCCGATGAGCGTGAGCTAGCGGATTTTCATCCAGAGTTTCAGGACGAACGGTTGGCGCCACTACTGCTGCACTACAAAGCCCGTAACTTTCCGCGGTCACTCAGCGAAGATGATTTGGCGCAGTGGGAAGCATGGCGGGCGCAGCGCCTGCAGACGCAACTACCACAATTCATGGCAGCCTTGCAGCGTTTGGCGCCGACAGCGACCGACGAACAGCAGTTCATTTTACAGGAACTACAGTTGTGGGCAGAAGCGGTGCTGCCTATCGTTTAGGTTAAAGATGGAGCGAGCTTTTGGGCGCTTACGTGGGCGTTTGGCTCGCTGATTTCGGTCTTCTTGGCTTCATGCGCCAGATAGATAAACAACAAGGTTAGGTCATGGTCTTGATACAACACGCTGTTGTTTATGTGTTTTCGGGAAATGTATTGGATGAGTTCTTTGATATCGTCAAATGATACCGGAATGGCTGCTCGCAAAATGCGGTAGATTGGCACAAGGGCGAGCCAGAAAATGATCATGGAGGTAGCTGACAAATTAACGTTCAGAAACGGAAGCTTGCCAAGAAACACGAACATGCAAAGCTGGTCAAATAGCACTGGTGTGATGAAAACCACACCAACAAGTAGTAGTAAGTAAACACTCAGCCTTCGCATATATAGTAACTGTAACAGATAAAAGCTCGACTTGCAATCATAAGCAATATGTGGTGATATATAATCCAATATTTAGGCAATGTCTGGAAAAAAAGATAAAAAACCGGTATAATAGAGCGGCTATGCCGGAGGTTATTCGAGTTAAAGGTGCCCGCGAGCACAATCTGAAAAACATCAACGTGGAATTGCCGCGTGATAAGTTTGTGGTCATCACTGGTCTGAGTGGTTCAGGTAAATCAAGCCTGGCGTTTGACACAATTTATGCTGAGGGGCAGCGTCGTTACATGGAGAGCTTGAACTCGTATGCTCGGCAGTTTTTGGGGACGATGGATAAGCCAGATGTTGACAGCATTGACGGCTTGAGTCCAGCTATTTCGATTGACCAAAAATCAACCAGCCGCAATCCACGCTCAACGGTAGCGACAGTGACTGAGATTTACGACTATTTGCGACTGTTGTTTGCGCGCATCGGTGTGCCGCACTGTCCAATTTGTGGCAAAGCAGTGTCGCGGCGCACCACCGAAGCCATCATCCAAGAAATCATCAAACAGTATGACGGACACCGGATTTTACTGCTGGCGCCAATCGTCAAAAATAAAAAGGGTGAATTTGCGCACATTCCTGAGCAGTACCGTCGGCTGGGTTATGCTCGTGTTAGGGTTGATGGCGTGGTGTATGCCCTGGACGAATTTCCAGAGCTGCAAAAGAGCTACAAGCACTCGATTGAGCTGGTGGTTGACCGCTTGGCATTGAACAGTGAATTGACTGGTCGGTTGTCTCAGAGTGTGGAGCAAGCCTTGGAATTAGGTCAGGGGATTGTGGAGGTTTTGGACGCCGATGACGATCAGGTACGAACGTTTTCGCAGCGGTACGCCTGTGTTGATCATCCCGAAGAGGATATTCCTGAGCTAGAGCCACGACTGTTTAGTTTTAACGCACCACAAGGAGCTTGTCCAAGCTGTACTGGTTTAGGTAGCCGCATGGAGATTGATCCGGAGTTGGTGTTTAATGACAATTTGACTATCGCTGAAGGAGCCATCAGACCGTACAACCGCGTCAATGTCGACAATTTCTATATGAAAAAAATCATGGCCGTTGCCGAGGCGCATGGCTTTAGTGTGCGAACGCCTGTTAAGAAACTGTCTGATGAAGCTAAACAGACAATTTTGTATGGGACAGGGGCGCAAAAGTATCGCATCGAGCTTGGCAATGGTCGGCATTATGACACAACCTATGAAGGCGTCATCCCGAACCTGGAGCGTCGGCACCGTGAGACTGACAGTGAATTTATGCGCAAAGATATTGAACGATTTATGCGCGAGCGGGCATGCTATGTCTGCAAGGGCGCTCGCCTCAAGCCAGTAGTCTTGGCAGTGACAGTTCACGGGCTCAATATTGTTGATGTTTGTGACTTGGGCGTTGATGATGCGTTGGACTTATTTACACACAAGCTCAAATTGACAGAGCAGGAAACGACGATTGCACGGCTGATATTAAAGGAGATCAAGGCACGGCTTGGATTTATGAGTAATGTCGGTTTGAACTATCTGGAGCTGGGACGAGCGGCCAACACTTTGAGTGGTGGAGAGGCTCAGCGCATTCGACTAGCGACGCAAATCGGTTCGGGTTTGCAGGGTGTGCTGTATGTCCTGGATGAACCGTCCATTGGCCTGCATCAGCGAGATAATGATCGGCTGATTGATACTCTGAAGCGTCTGCGTGATCTTGGCAATACAGTGTTGGTGGTGGAGCACGATGAAGATACCATCCGCCAAAGTGACTTTTTGGTCGACATGGGGCCGGGTGCTGGCTCGAAAGGTGGGCAAATTGTCGCTATGGGTTCGCCTGAAGAAGTGGCGAAAAATCCAGACAGTATCACCGGTCGGTATCTGAGTGATACAGAAAAAATTGCAGTACCAAAAAAGCGCAGAAAGCCAAACCAGGATCAGCAACTGATTGTACATGGTGCTCGGGAAAATAATTTGAAGAATATTGACGTGGCGTTTCCGTTGGGACTGATGACAGTCGTGTCTGGTGTGTCTGGTAGTGGTAAATCGACGCTGGTTAATGACATTGTAGCTAAAGAACTAGCGGCTCGTCTCAACCGTTCGCAAGTGGTGCCGGGTAAACACGATCGCATCGACGGCATTAAACTGCTAGACAAAGCCATCGTCATCGACCAGTCGCCAATTGGTCGCACGCCGCGCTCAAACCCAGCCACCTACACGGGTATATTTACGCCAATTCGTGAATTATTTGCTGCCACGCCAGAAGCGAACGTTCGTGGCTACAAAGCAGGTCGGTTTAGTTTTAATGTCAAGGGCGGTCGCTGTGAAAATTGTCAGGGTGATGGCGTGATAAAAATTGAAATGCACTTTTTGCCAGACGTGTATGTGATGTGTGACGAATGTAAGGGCAAGCGGTACAACCGTGAGGCGCTAGAAATTACCTATAAAGACCGCACTATCTCTGATGTCTTGGAAATGACAGTGGAGCAAGCTGCCGAATTCTTTGACAGTATCCCATCTATTCATCGAAAGCTTGAGACGTTAGTGGAGGTTGGTCTGGGATATATTCGTTTGGGTCAGCCGGCAACTACCTTCTCTGGTGGGGAAGCGCAGCGCATCAAATTAGCGACTGAGTTATCAAAACGCCCAACGGGCAAAACTATGTATATTTTGGATGAGCCAACCACCGGGTTGCATTCGGCTGATGTTAAGCGATTGTTGGGAATTTTACACAAGCTTGTTGAGGGTGGAAACAGTATGATTGTGATTGAGCATAATTTGGATGTTATCAAGTCAGCAGACTGGATCATCGACATGGGGCCAGAAGGCGGCATGGGCGGCGGTACAGTGGTTGCTAGTGGAACGCCAGAAGACATTACCAAGAACACAGAGTCGTTTACCGGTAAATATCTCAAGCCGCTACTGAAGTAGAACAACTTCTTTGACGTGATATAGTTATTTGCGCTTTTTAGCAGTCGATTTTGGCTGCTTATTCTTGGAAAATAATACAGACAATTGTTTTTTGATGGCTGCCTTGGTGGACTCCTGCTTGAGTGCGTGAATAACCATCGGTAAGACTGACAGGAAAATGATGATCAGGGCAGCGACCTCGACATTGATGCCAGCTTCAGTCAGCGCTTTGCCAGCAAAGAAGCCCAGGTAGGTAAATAGCGACGCCCATAAGATGCCACCAATGACGTTAAATAGCAAGAAGGTTCGATAATGCATTTTGCCTGCGCCGGCTACGATCGGGGCGAATGTGCGCACAATTGGTATAAATCGCGCCAGAATCACCGTGATGGCACCATGTTTTTCATAAAACTTCTCAGCCTGGATGAGATATTGACGTTTGAATAAGCGCGAGTTTTTTCGCTCAAATAATTTCCGGCCTACCTTGTGACCGAAAGTATAACCGACTGAGTCTCCAGTAATGGCCGCGATGATAAGTAAAAGCACAAATATTGAAATGTCGATTGGCAAAATGTGTTGTTGCACCATATATCCAGCAGTAAATAGTAAGCTGTCGCCAGGGAAAATAAATCCAAACAATAGGCCTGATTCGGCGAATACAACAAACAAAACGGCAATAATGCCAAAGTGGATAATAAAGTCTACAAAAGCGTGCATCATGGATAATCATTATAGGACAAAAAACAGTAGTTGACAATTTGACAGGACGAAATCGCTCATGCTACACTGGTGGCAGGTAGTTTTAATACACACAACTGAGGAGAGGGAGAAAATAGGGATGGTACGTCTTCGTATATCAAGAAGGAATCAACGTGTCGCCAAACTAGCAATACCGGCAGCCGCAGCTGTAATAGTTTTTGCGTTGGTTTTGACACATCCATTTATGGCACAAGCGGCTAGTGTCCACAAAAAATATAAAGCGATGGATACCAATTATCCAGTGCCGACAACCAATGTGGCATGGATTTCGCCAGATGGTAATGACAATTCTGGGAATGGTACCGAAGCGCGACCGTTCGCGACCTTTAGGCGAGGCTTACAGGCCGTTTCTGATGGAGGAACGGTTGTAGCCAAGAGTGGCGCTTACCGAGAGCCTCATTTCTTTGTCACGAAGAAAAATATTACGTTCCAGGCTGCCCCTCATGCTGAAGTCTGGATGAAGGGTAGCGATATTGTATCGGCAGATCGATGGACTAAAGAAGGCAACATGTGGAAGACTACGGGTAAATTCCGTAATTTCTGTCGTGTTTGTACGGTCAACCCCAACCCATCCAAAGAAGGTATGGCTGCTTACCCAGAGCAGATGTTTATCGACGATCAACCACTGGAACAAGTCGATGCAAAAAGCAAGGTTGGCCCTGGTAAATTCTATGTTGAAGACAAGAATCCAACTACCCTAAAAGACCCTACCAACAATCGCGCAGGCTTTAACGTCGGCACAGAAGATGATTTGACATATTATGTTGGCTCTGACCCATCTAGCGGTACTACAGAGATTACCAACCGAGCACGTGCTTTCTCTGTTGGTGGTCGTCAGGCTGATGATGGCTCTAATTTCACGATGAAAGCTATCAATGTTGCACAGTACTCACCAGTACAGAGTTGGTCTTGGGATCGTGACTTGGCCGAAGATCAGGTTGGGACCAGTATGATCGTGGTAAATGGTCGTGGCTCAGTCGTCCAAGACTCCATCTTTACGCAAAGCTCCTCAGTTGGTTTCAATACTGATGCACAAGGTGCGCGCATAGTTAATAACAAATTTATCGGAAATGGTGGTAATGGTGCAGGAGCTAACCGTGCACACAATACAACATTTGAAAATAACATCTTTACAGAGAATAACGCAGCAAATTATCTGACCAATGGTTCAATCTGTTTGGCATGGTGTACTGTTTCTGAGATAAAAGTGACGCACATTGAGAACTTTACGTTCCGAGGTAATGTGGTTGATAACTCAAAGAATCCTGCTTCAACCGGCAATGACTATTATGTGCGCAATGGTACAGCAGGTGTCTGGTGCGATGAAGGTTGCATCAAAGCAAAAATTGTTAATAACTTCTTCATCAACACAACTACCGCGATCTTTGATGAGGTTTCAGACGGCACGATCATCGCGTCAAACATCATTGAAGGCTCGGGTGCTGGTATTAGCGTCTCAAGTAGTTCAAATTCCAAAGTGTATAACAACACTATCTCTCGAACTAACCGACCGATCATGCTAAATGAGGATGCCCGTACGAACGGTTGTAATGAGCGAGATGCTCACAACCCGCAAGTTTGTAAATCACTTGAGC
>CAUVOA010000031.1:0-6352 GCA_963553545.1 uncultured Candidatus Saccharibacteria bacterium
TGAATTGATGAAGTCAAGCACAGTAGGGCTGGCCTCAATAGCCAATCGTTGTATGCCAAGTTTTTTAACCAAGTTATAGATAATATCGGCGTTTTCTTTGATGCCGTGAATTTCGCCGTATACAATTAGGTTTGACTTTTGTAGGGCGGGTTGCAGGAGCTCGAGGTGCTTTATATCTAATTGTTTCGGTAAAAATGTTTTGATGATTTTGTGCTTGTTCATAATATACTCTTTGATAGGTTACCCCGTGCCCTTGCAAAAACACAAGGGCACGGGGTGACGTGGGACTAGTCGTCCGTCGTCTTGGGCTTGCCGCATCGGGTCAGGAAGGTCGACGAGTCGACCTCCGAATCAACGATCGTGGCAACTTTCGCGGAAAAGATCTCGGCGTTGTTCATGCTTCATTGTCAGAGTAGACTTTTTTCCACCAGGCAGCACGCCATGTGTGCGGCTGCCGGTAGGCCTATTTCATCGGTGTAACCGAGCCACTGGCCATTTGGGTTTGCTTCAAGGAAATGCAGATCTCCGATTTCGTCTATCGCGAAATCAATTGCAGCAAAACCAAGACCTAGCGAAGTCAGCAGAGAACGAACCTTCCGCTCAATGTCTTCGGGAAGGACGTAGTCGATCACATATTGACTGCCAGAATCTTGTAGAGATCTCCAGTCTACCGTGCTGGAGGTTTTCTCTTGTGGAATCTGACGGGCAACGAAGATCTGTTTTCCGATACAAGTGACCCGTAACTCACTTGTTTTTCTGATAAACCTTTGCAGAATGATCGGTTGTGATTTGATCAATCCCAAGGAGTCTATCAGCTCATCTGTCATGAGCGTGGTTTCTATCATGTAGCCTGTATCGTCAAGATCTAGGCTAGATACAGATACCGGTTTGAATACGGTTGGCGCTTCTAGACAGAACTGGCGAGCTGCGTCTGGATCCGATGTAATCAGCGTGTCGGGCATTGGCAGCCCAATACGCTTTGCAATCGACAATTGGTATGGCTTAATCCTAGCTGTATGAATGGAGCTAGGGTGATTAATCCAAAACTTGTCGCGTAGCAGAAAACACAGACCATTCAATACATCATGTATCTCTTTGTCTACGATAGACCTTTGAACTGGATCCTGGATACTCTCAAGGAATCCGTAGGTTTGACTGAACCCGAACGGCTTTCTGTACCATACGCTATCAATACTACGAAGATCTGTAATTTCTCCCAGTTGCTTGTATAGTATACTACCGTTTGAATAGTCAAAAGAGATACTACATTGCCCTTGGATTAAAAGATCTGTATCAATCCGTATTATCCGATTGCTTTCTGAGTCAATATATTGGCTCACTGCCTCAACATGAGGGTTGTCCAGAGAATTGGTCAGTATGAGAACTGTAGTCACGGTCTACTCCTGAACGAATAGATGATGGTAAGGAACGCGTTTAGAAATTCTCGACGCTTGTTTCATCATATATTATATATTGATTATTTGTCAATACTCTGAAGGTTATTTATAATGATGCCATGAATAAATTTGACCAGCTCCTCGCCAAATACCCCATTATCTCCGACCAAGTTGACGCCAAAGAGCTTGGCACCTTGCTGCGGGAGCTGGAGAAGTTGTTGCGGAATGGTGTGACTGGCAATATTGTAGAATTTGGCTGTTATGTCGGCACGACGAGTTTGTTTATTCGGCGGCTGCTGGACGCTTATGATTTTACGGGTGAGTTTCACGTTTATGATTCGTTTATGGGCTTGCCAGAAAAAACCCAAGCCGACAACAGCGCTGCGGGTGAGCAGTTCAAGGCGGGCGAGCTACTGGCGCCGCGCAAAACCTTCATTCAGAATTTCAAAAAGGCTGGCTTGAAGCTGCCAACCGTTCATAAAGGTTGGTTCGCTGATCTCACCCCCGAGGACGTGCCGGAAAGTATCATCTTTGCGTTTTTTGACGGCGATTTTTATGAGTCAATTGCCGATTCATTTCGCGTGTGTGATGGCAAATTTCAGGAAACGGCGACTATCATCGTCGATGACTACGCCAATGAAGCGCTGCCAGGCGCAGCACGGGCGGTTGACGAGTGGCTGAAGCGCCATCCAGCTCGGGTGACAGTCGAGTCATCATTGGCTATCATTCGGCGATGAGTTAACCTCTGAATGATGCTTGTGTTCTATTTGGTATATGCTATATTATTAGTATAACCATAAACAAAAAGGGGACGGGGGTATGGATCCAATACATATTACATCGGAAATCGGGAAATTAAAAGTAGTTGTCTTGCATCGGCCAGGTGAGGAGTTGGAAAATTTGACTCCGGATTATCTGACCGACCTTTTATTTGACGACATCCCATATCTTAAAAAGGCCCAAGAAGAACACGACGCTTTTGCGCAAGTATTGCGTGAGCGTGGTGTTGAAGTATTGTACTTGGACCAATTGGCGACAGAAGCCTTGGCGACTGATGCGTTGCGTGAGCAGTTTGTCGACGACATGCTTGCTAACTCCAAGCAAGACACTCGTCGTGTCACCGAGACCTTGCGTCAATTTTTGCTAGACTTGCCAACCCACGCTATGATTCGCAAGTTGATGGCTGGTGTTCGTAAAGATGAAATCACTTTGCCGCCAGAGCACCATCAGCAGCTACATGACATGGTCGAGAAAGATTACTATCCATTTTATCTTGACCCAATGCCAAACCTGTACTTTACGCGTGATCCGGCTGCGGCAATTGGTCAAGGTCTGACAATTAACAAGATGCACTGGCCAGCTCGTCGCCGTGAGTCACTGTTCATGCGCTATATTATCGACCATCACCCACGGTTTGCTGGCAAAAACGTACCAGTGTGGTATGACCGTCATGAGAACTATTCTATCGAAGGTGGTGACGAGTTGGTGCTGAATCGAGAAGTGATGGCGATTGGTATCAGCGAGCGTACCTCTGCTGAAGCAATTGAAAAAATGGCAACCAAGCTGTTTGCCGGTTCTGACTTCAAAAAGGTTATCGCTATGGAGATTCCAAAGTCGCATGCGTTCATGCATCTCGACACGGTGTTCACCATGATTGACCACGACAAATTTACCATTCACCCAGAAATTCGCGATCACGGCGGTAAAATCAACTGCTTTATTTTGGAAAAAGTTGAAGGTCAGCCATTCCCACGCATCACTCGTGAAACTGACCTGGAGCACGTCTTGCGAGTCGCGTTGGGCTTACCAGCTGTGACGTTGATCGAATGTGGTGGTGGCGACCGAATTGCTGCTGCTCGTGAGCAGTGGAATGACGGTTCAAACACCTTGGCGATTGCGCCTGGTGTGGTGGTTACCTATGACCGTAACTATGTCACTAACCAGAAATTACGCGATGCTGGTGTTGAAGTGATTGAAATCAATGGATCAGAACTTGGCCGCGGTCGCGGTGGTCCACGCTGTATGAGCATGCCAATCGTTAGGGAGGATGTGTAATGGCGTTGAGTTTGAAAGGGCGATCGTTCCTGACACTAAATGATTATACTGCTGGAGAAATTCGTCTACTTTTGGACACAGCACGTGAATACAAGCGATTGAAATACGCTGGTGTACCGCACCGAATTCATGAAGGAAAAAACGTGGCACTGTTGTTTGAGAAAACCTCAACGCGCACGCGCTGTGCCTTTATAGTGGCGGCTAATGACCTTGGTATTGCGCCAGAATACCTCGGCAAAGATGACATTCAGCTGGGCAAAAAAGAAACCGTTGAAGACACTGCCAAGGTGCTGGGTCGCATGTTTGATGGTATTGAATTTCGTGGGTTTGACCACAGGACAGTTGAGGAGTTGGCTCGTCATGCTGGCGTTCCAGTCTGGAACGGCCTGACCGACAAATTCCACCCGACACAGATTCTGGCTGATTTCATGACTATCGAGGAGCATGTCGGCAAGCTCAAAGGCACCAAGCTGGTGTTCGTTGGTGATGGCCGCAACAACATGGCGAACTCGTTGATGATTGGTTCAGCCATCATGGGCGTTGATTTCCGTATCTTGGCACCACGTGAACTACATCCCGAGCAGTCGCTGGTAGACCGGGCGCATCACTTAGCACGATCAAGCCACGCGCGCATCACTATCACTGATAATTTTGAGGAAGCTCTGCGTGATGCTGATGTGATTTACACTGACGTTTGGGTGTCGATGGGAGAGGAAGACAAGTTCGCTGAGCGCATCAATCAATTGCGCAACTTCCAGGTTAACCGTGACATGATCAACCTGACAGGAAATCCTGAGGTTAAATTCATGCACTGTTTGCCAGCGTTCCACGACGCATTGACTATCACTGGCAAGAAAGTTCAGGAAGATTTTGGTCTAGATTCTATGGAGGTAACGGATGAGGTGTTCCGCTCGCCGCATTCGATTGTGTTCGATCAAGCGGAAAATCGTATGCATACAATTAAAGCTGTTATGGCTTTAACATTGTAGTTGTTGTCGTAATAAGGGAGTGAAGGAGGCTCCGAGGCAATGGTAGAAAAAATTAAAAAAACAAAGCAGAAGCTTCGATCACCATCGGCGTTTACGATTTTGTTTGTCGTGATTGCGATCATGGCAGCATTGACATGGGCGATCCCATCAGGTCTATACAAGACAGATGACGACGGTAATCGCGTCGCCGGATCATACCAAGTGGTTGAGAAAGACCGCACTGTCAAAGAAAAAAAGGATGGGAAAGAAGTAGAAGTTAACAAGCACGACCGGCAAGGGTTGTGGGACGTCTTCACGGCACCAATTAAAGGTATGTCCGATAAGCTAGACGTTATAGTCTTCGTTATGGTGCTTGGTGGATTCTTGGGCGTTACCATGAAGACTGGCGCCCTGGATGCTTCACTCGGTGCGCTACTTCGTAAGATGAAGGGCAAAGAAAAATGGCTCATTCCAATCTTAATGACGTTGTTTGCTATCGGTGGTACAACTTACGGTATGCAGGAAGAAACTGTGGCGTTTTACGCGCTAGTTATTCCGATGATGATCGCTGCCGGCTATAACGCAATGACTGGTGTGATGGTGATTGTACTGGGTGCTGGTGCTGGTGTGCTTGGTTCGACTATTAACCCATTCTCCACCGGTGTTGCCGCAAAGACTGCTGATGTTAAATTGGGCAATGTTATTCCAATTATGTCTATCATTTTGGTGCTATGTTTGATCGCGGCAATTATCTTTACTATGCGTTACGCAGCAAAGGTAAAAGCAGGCAAGTACAAGGAAGATGTTCGTTATAAGCCAGTCACAGCAGCCTTGGATATGACGAACGTACCAAAATTTACTGGTCCACGAAAAGTCGTCATGGGCGTCTTCGCTATTACCTTTGTCTTGATGGTTCTTTCGCTGATTCCTTGGGGAAGTTGGGAGATCACAGTATTCACTGACCTATTTAAGTGGGCTTCAGAGTTGCCAATTATCGGTGCAGTATTTGGCGTAGTGCACAGTGCGGCCTTTGGTGACTGGTACTTTAATGAAATTACCGCATTATTCTTAATCTCAACAATTGTTATTACCGCAATTTACTATAAAGAGTTTAAGAAAGAAGGTATTTTCCCAGTTGACACCTTCATTGACGGCGTGAAAGATATCTTACCAGTTGCTTTGATTATCGCAGTGGCAACCGGCGTCTCTGTCGTGATGACCAACGGTGAGATTCAAGATACTATCATTAGCTGGGGCGAAGCGCTTCTGAAAGATGCCGGCGGTGGCGTTGTTGGTGTGCTGGCGTATCTGTTCTACTTGCCAATGTCATTCATCGTGCCATCATCATCAGGTTTGGCAGCAGCAACTATGCCAGTTATTGCGCCGATTGCTGATCTGGTTGGCTCAAGCAAAGAAGTCATGGTGGCAGCCTTTGCTACAGCATCAGGTTTGCTTAACATGATGGCACCAACCATCGCTTCCTTGATGGGTGGTTTGGCACTGGCTGGTGTCTCATACCGCGCATGGCTGCGACGTTCAGCACCAATCATGGCAGTTTTCGCAATCATCAGCGTTGTGGTCATCGCTGCCTTTGGAGTATTAGGATAGCCTATGGATAAGCAGCGAACTATTGTCGTTGCTCTTGGAGGTAACGCCCTGCAGAAGCAGGGCGAAGCCTCTTCAGAAGCACAGCGTCGAGTAGCGGCTGAGACGATACGACAGTTATTACCACTTGTTCAAGCAGGACATAGAATAGCTATCGTTCATGGCAACGGTCCCCAGGTGGGAAACATTGTCTTGCATGAAGAGGCTGTTAATACCGATGATGTACCGAGCTTACCGCTGGATGATTGTGGGGCTATGAGCCAAGGTCTGATTGGCTTTTGGTTGCAGCAAGCCTTTCAAGATAGCTTCAGGGCTCATCAGATGACT
>CAUVOA010000032.1:0-6312 GCA_963553545.1 uncultured Candidatus Saccharibacteria bacterium
CCGGTTAAGACGAGAAAATTGTCATGCCAGAATATGGTGCTGCGGCTCACATCACTGCGCCACGAAAATAATCATAGCGATACATAAACTAAGCGCCACTATTTTCGCTTTCCGTGTCAAAACTCCAGAAACCGTGTATAATTAAATTACGGCGATTTGTAGGATGTGATTCGCTGGATTAGATAGTTTGAAGTTGATTGGCTGTTGATATATTTCCTTGAGGCGAATACTCAGGGGCAGTCGGTCGGAAAGGAATACTGAAGTATGGCAGGAATTGTCATTGGCGCACTTGTTGGGGCCAGTTTAGGCGCGGGCGCGCTCTATGGATATCAAACAGTACGCCGTTCACAGGCAAAGTCGCAAATTGACAAAGATTTGGCGAATGCAAAAACCAAAGCGGGTGACATCGTTCTCAAGGCAAAAGATGAGGCGCTGAAAATTGAGAATGAGCGTCGTCGAGAGTGGCAAAAAACAGAAAATCGTCTGGCGGACCGTGAAAAGACGCTTGATAATAAGCTTGAAGAGCTGGACCGTCGGTCAGAAAAATTGCGGGCGCACGAAGATGAGATCGATGATTTGAAAAATGAGATTCGGCAGATTCGTACTCGTCAGCAGGAAAAATTGGAAAAAATTGCTGGCCTGAAAAAGAAAGATGCAGCCGAAAAATTGATGCAGATGACTGAGCGTGACATTCGTGATGACCTCATCAAATTGGTTGCAAAATTGCAGCACGAGGCCATGGACGATGCTGAAGAGCGGGCTCAGACTATTTTGCTTACCGCCATGGAACGAATGAGTAGCGAAGTAACCGCTGAGCGTACCGTGACGGCAGTGAAGCTGACTGATGACGAGATGAAGGGTCGCATCATTGGTAAGGAGGGTCGCAATATTCAAGCATTGCAGCGTGCCACTGGCGTCGACATTTTAGTAGACGATACGCCCGGTATGGTGGTTTTGTCGAGCTTTGACCCAGTCCGTCGTCAGGTCGCGCGTCTGAGTTTGGAGATGCTGATGAAAGATGGACGCATCCATCCAGCGCGCATCGAGGAAGTTGTTGCCAAGGCGCAAAAACAGATTGACAAAGAAGTGAAGCAGGCTGGTGAAGATGCCATGCGTGAAGCGGGTGTTGTTGGTATTCCAAAGGAGATGCTGCGGCTGTTGGGTGAATTGAAATTCCGAACTTCGTATGGCCAGAATGTGCTGAAACATTCTACTGAGATGGCGCAGATGGCGGGGATGATTGCTGAGGAAATTGGTGCTGACGTTCGTATATCAAAGATTGCAACATTGCTGCACGACTCTGGTAAGGCAGTGACGCACAAGATTGAAGGTAAGCATCACCACATTGCGGCAGAATTGGCGCGCAAATACGGCATGGATGAGCGAATTGCTCACGCTATCGAAGCGCACCATGACGATATTGAAGCGACAACGCCAGAGGCATTGGTGGTCCGTGTGGTAGACGCTGCTTCAGCAGCACGGCCGGGCGCACGTAATATCTCAGCGGAGAACTTTGCTGAACGCATGCGCGACTTGGAAAACGTAGCCACCAGCTTTGAGGGCATCGACAAGGCCTATGCAATTTCTGCCGGGCGAGAAGTACGGGTGATTGTCAAGCCAGAAAAGATTGATGACTTGAGTGCTATCAAATTGTCTCGTGATATTGCCACTAAGATCGAATCAACCATGCAATATCCAGGTACTATAAAAGTTAATGTTATCCGCGAAACGCGGGCAGTGGAGTTTGCAAAATAATGGATGGGTTTATGAGAGCAGAACGACGTCAATGGCTTGAAAGTTTGGACGCTCGACCGTCCGGCGCTGCCGTCCTGCTGGAGGATGTTGAAGGTCGAGCTTTGATCGTTAAGGCAAACTACAAGACGTATTGGGCTTTGCCGGGAGGTATGGTTGACACTGAAGAGTCGCCGCTGGTGGCGGCATTGCGAGAAGTAAAAGATGAGGTTGGCATCGTCATCAATCCAAGCGATGTGTCATTGATGGGTGTGGCGCAGCGCATGGGTGATGGGTTTATCACCTACCAATTCATCTTCACAGCGTCCATCAAAGAATCGCAAGTTAGTGCCATCAGTCCACACGATCCAGAGATCGAAGAGTGGCGATTTATCAGCAAACAGGAAGTGCTAAAAGGTGAATTGCTGCTGCCATGGTCACTGAAAGCGTGGGCTCACGACCAGTCGGGGTATTTTGAAACGGCAATCGCTGATGATGACAATGCTGATACGGAAACAATTGTTTTCTCTACGACAGGCGGTGATAGTGGCAGCGGTGACACACCAGTCCGTAAAGGCGCGTCTGGGCGATTGTTCATCAGCCGTCATGGAGAAAGCGAATGGAATTTACAAGGTAAATGGACAGGTTTGACCGACATCGGTCTGACGGAAAAAGGTATCTCGGACACGGTGCGGCTTGGTCAATTACTGAAAGATACGACGTTTGATGTGGCATACACATCTGCCTTGAAACGTACTCACCAAACACTTGACGCGTTGCTCAAAGGCGCAGAAATCACCACATTACCGACCATTCATGCAGCAGAACTCAACGAGCGCGACTATGGTACATTGACAGGCAGTAACAAATGGGAAGTCAAAGACCAGATTGGCGAAGAGGCGTTCAATGGTATTCGTCGCGGTTGGGACTATCCAGTACCGGACGGCGAAACCTTGAAAGATGTATATGCGCGAGTTGTGCCGTACTTTGAGACCGAGATATTGCCACGACTGCAGGACGGTGAAAATGTGCTATTGGTGGCGCATGGTAATTCCATCCGCGCCTTGGTCAAATACCTTGACCAAATCCCAGACGACAAGGTCGCAGACTTGGAAATGCCGTTTGGTAAGATCTTAGTCTATAGCTTTGATCATGAACACGCGTTGCCAGTTGATAAGGCTGAACGCTCCGTTGACATCTCACCAACCAAAGCGTAAGCGCCAGCTGTACAATTATAGCTACAACAGACTAGCTTTTACTGCGCCAATGTGCTACAATACCTTGCAGGTAGTTACCTCATTTCGGGGTGTGGCGCAGTTGGCTAGCGCGCGCGGTTTGGGACCGTGAGGTCGAAGGTTCGAGTCCTTTCACCCCGACCATCGAAGTAATATCAAATCCACGTCATGGAATTATGGCGTGGATTTTTCATTGGTATAATAGCTAAAGACTAATCTTGGTGGATATCGCGGTTGCTTATCGAGGTCGTTCAGCTGCAGCCTGTTGCGCCGTCTGTGCCAGAGTATCAACTTTAAGCGGTTTGAGGCCTTCGGTAGATATACCGCGGCGTTCCAAAGCCTTGGCTATCAAAAAATCAGCGATCGTTGGATTTTTCGGTAATAACGATCCGTGCAGATAGGTCGCTATGACGTTATTGAACCGAACTCCTTCGGTGCCGTCAGTGGTATTATTGCCAGCACCACGGACTACCTTGCCCAGTGGCTGAACTGTGTCGTCCAAAAATGTCTGGCCGCTGTGATTTTCGTAGCCAACGATTGTGCCAAATCGTTCGCTCTCCAGGGTGATGTTGCCGATGAGTCGTTCCTCTCCGGCGGTCGTTTCCACGGGCAGCACGCCAATGCCGCGGATGACAGAACCGTCATTGGTAATAAATTGTCGTCCAAACAACTGATACATACCACAAATAAGCAACATGGGAACGCCGTCATTTGCCAGAGTTTTCAATTCCTCACCGCGTGACAGCAAGTCGTCTTGAATGGCCAACTGCCCAGCGTCTTGTCCGCCGCCACCGACAAAGATATCTCCAGTTGAAAAGTCAGTTGTGTCTCCTGGATTATGGTCAATGATTTCGACACTAAAGCCTCGCCACTCCAGCCTTTTTTTGAGCACCAAAGTGTTGCCCCAGTCGCCGTAGAGGTTCATATCTTTAGGGTATAGTTGGATGATGGTGATCGTTGTCATGAGATATCCTCCACATCTGTTTTTTCGCTCAACAACCGTCGCAGGGTGGTCATGGCGGTGTAGCTACAAAAAATCTGTTTTGGCGCCGTCGGCTCGTGTGCTAAAAATTCATCCAGCGCCTTTGCTAAGTCCTGTTCGACAGTACCAACGGCCACTTCGTCATAGCTTAGCCGCAGTGCCATGTCGTAGGCTCGGACACCGCTAACGATGCTGACATTTTCCAGTACAGAAAAATCAACATCCCACAGCCAGCTCATGTCGCGACCGTCCGCATAATTATCATTGATGGCGATCATGGTCTGGCGTTGTCGTTTAGCAAAAGACAGCAGACTGAGTCGAAAGCCGCTGGGATTTTTCACTAATAGTAAATCAATTGATGTACCGTTATAGGTGATGGTCTCGCCGCGACCAAACGCTGGTTTGACTTTTGACAGCGCGTCTAGCAAGACAGGAATTGGTGCTTCTGGTACGATGGTTCGAACGAGTGCCAAGGCCGCCGCCGCATTCAACAGGTTATATACACCACTAAGCGCGACTTCAGTTCTGTGACGTGTGCCGTCTATCAGAAACTCAGCCCCTTGTTCCGCCACGGCTGTCAACAGCACATCTGCGTGGACTGATTCATTCGCCACAGCATCGCCGGTTTTCAGGGAATCATCTGTTGGCATCAGTCGCAGTAGGTCGGTGGTCAAGCCAAAATAGGATGCCGTCGCTGAAGCCTTTTCATGGATGCGGAAGACTCGTGGATCATCACGGTTTAAGACCACGCGGTCAGTAGTGGCAGCCGCAATTTTTTCCAAAAAACCCGCTGCAGTGTCTATTTCACCAAATCGGTCCAGCTGGTCACGCATGACGTTGAGCAGGAGAGAGTATTTTGGCTGCACCTTCTGCACAAACTTAACAGCCCAGGCCTCGTCCAGTTCCAGGACCGCAATGTCAGCATCCAATTTGCCTCGCTGGTTAACCGCGCCTAACAGTGCCGCTGCCACGCCACGAGAGAAATTACTACCAGTACGGTTAGTGAAGACTTTGAGGCCTGTCGCTTCCAACAGTTCGACGACAATTTTTGTTGTCGTGGTTTTGCCGTTGGTTCCTGACACTACGACGACACCGTAAGGTAAATCTTGCAGCGCGCGAGGGATAAAGCCTGAGTCAATTTTTTCTACCACCAGGCCCGGTAGGGCCGAGCCGCCGCCGCGTAATCTCATGCCGCCACGGACAGCTTTACCGATGGCGGTTGTCACTATGTGTCGAATCATATAGAGATATTATAGCACCAACCGCTTGAGTCGTGATATACTGATAGTATGTTTTTGGTGGGAATCTTTCAGTGGTGGTATGGAACTGGACTGTATAAGCACGTCAGGCAAGTCTATGTTGGTCTATTAAAAACAGCTGATTTTTTCTCAATTGGCTTATTGCTCAAAACTTTGTTTAATCCATTTCGGCAAATATCTGCTGGTGTAGTCCAAGGTGGATTACCAGAGCAATTTCGAGCGTTTCTTGATAGATCATTTTCCAGGGTGTTTGGCGCATTTTTGCGGACAATCTTGATAGCAGTTGGGCTTATTTGCCTGCTGGTTAGAATGTTGTGGAGCGTGCTGATCATTGCGGCTTGGTTGCTGCTGCCATTGGCGCCACTGATAGGCATCATCTTTTGGCAGATGGGAGTAGCGTCATGAATATCGAGCCGATAATTCGCTATGATAGCCAGCGGTCGCAAAAGGCGCGATTTTCGGTTCGTTTTGGTGATGTTTGGCATTTACTGCTGGGTCTGTGTAGTCTGGCGATGATCTTGTTGGGCTGCTGGTCAGTGATTCATCACGGACCAGTTGGTTGGCTCTTGGTGGGTATGAGCGGTCCATTTGTGATGCTGACGATTTGGTGGCAAGGCGACCTCAAAACCGCTGAGATGAGCAAGCATCCGACGACGCTTGATGACGTCATGGCTGCAGATTTATTGGGTCAATTGAGCAAAAACCCAACGCCACAAGAATTAGTGATGGCTATCTCAAAAACTCGGGCTGGTCAATTTTTGGCGGTGCGCCTTGGGCTGACGCCGAACTTCCTGAGTAACATTGCGTCCGATGATCCACGGATGACCGACGCCATCTGGCAAGCGGCGATTGACATCTGGCAGGAGACTGATAGTCCCAAAGTGACGGGTGCGGTCGTAGCAGTAGCTATCGTTAAAGTGTTCCCGAGCCATGACGCTATTTTGGCAAGCTTGAAGCTAGATTTTCAGGATGCACTGGAGGGAATTCGCTGGTATGAGCGGCTAAAGGCACTGGTTGAAGATTTCAAAGAAAAGCCGCTGCGCACTGGCGGTATAGCGCGAGATTGGTCGTTTGGCTACACGCCGCTGCTGAGTCGATTTGCTCA